>JAHQWI010000163.1 GCA_029856085.1 Promethearchaeia archaeon
GTTGCCTGATGGGAGATTATTAATAGTTTCAATGGAGAATTGTCGATTACTTCGTCTTGATCCTAAAGGAGTAACGGAACATGCTGACTTAAACGGCCTAGCAACTTTTCATTGTAATGATATGGTAGTTGATAATAAAGGGAGAGCGTATGTTGGGAATTTTGGATTCGATTTTTTTAATACTAAACCTTTTAAACCTGCTGAAATTGTGCTTGTAGAATCAAATGGGGATTCTAAAATTGTAGCTGGCAATATGGCTTTTCCAAATGGAACTGTTATTACACCAGATGAAACCACACTCATAGTTGCAGAAACCTTCGCAGCTCGTCTTACTTCATTTGATGTCATGGAAGATGGGTCTTTATCTAATCGTCGAGTATGGGCAAACCTGAAATCCATGGTACCAGACGGAATTTGTTTAGATACTGAAGGTGCAATTTGGGTTGCTACTCCTGGTCGACATAGAGTAGTTCGAGTTCTTGAGGACGGTAAAATTACTCATGAAGTAAAAATCGAAACAGATGCATATGCTTGTATGCTTGGTGGACCTAATCGTGACATACTCTTTATAACTACATCTACCTCTGAAAGAGTAAATGGTAAAATTGAATATGTACAAGTAGATGTTCCAGGAGCTGGGCTCCCTTAATCATTAATTGTTTAAAATAATCTCGTTAAAACTAAAAAATAAGCTTAGAAAAATGTCATATAATAGGAAAGAAATAGGACCATATGAATATATTGAACAATTTAATGGAAATACGGCATTAATGGTAACAATGGATAAAAAAGGAAAATGTAATGTTATGGCATTAGATTGGAAAAAAATCACTGAATTTGAGGGTAACCCTGTCATTAGAGCTCAAGTAGCTTATAGTCGATATACATATACTTTATTAACTGAGGGTATAAATGAATTCACGATTAATATCCCCTCAGAGAAAACTTACCATGCTATAGATATCGCAGGATTTTATTCGGGGAGAAATACTGATAAATTAAATAAAGCTGGACTGATAACGATCCCCGGAAAAAATACAAAAGTGCCTACTATAAAAGACTGTATCTTAAGTTATGAATGTAGAATTATTCATTCTAGTGAATCAAATATGACTAGTCATCACTATTTTTATGGAAAAATTTTAAATGCATATTCTTCGAATGATATTATAAAATAAGACCGTACTTTTTTTTCTCACAAAAACATTCTGAGGAGTTCGAAATTTCTTCTTCGCAAGGACACATTTTTGGGTGAGAATATTTAGCACAGATTCTATTTATTGTATTACAAGAGAAAAGTAAATTAAATTTCTTACTTTCATTATGAGCATCTTTAGGGGTCAATCCCAATTCATTGTGCAATAGCAATTCAAGAAGTTGAGCATGACGTGTTAGTTCAGCAGCAAGATTTTCTCCTTCCTTTGATAAAAAAACTGGCTTATATCGCTCATATATAACATATCCGTTCTCTTCTAATCTTTTGATGCAACTCCCAATTGTAGAATGGGGAAAACGAAGAATTTTGGCAAGATCTCCAACCTTTAAATGTTTTGAAGAACGATATATCTTCTTTAGAACCTTATAATCTAATTCTAACATTTCAATCAAGATATAATATTTTAATGATTATGGCCCCCTAATGTTAGTAACAAATACATTAAGAGAATTCCAGCGATAATGAAAAACAATTGCTGAATGCTATATTTTAAATCAGTATGCAGATGAAGATCAGGTGTTAAATCAGATAAAGAAATATATATGAAACTAGATGCGGAGATTGCTAAGATGAAAGGAACTACTGACGAAATAGCACCTAATATAAAATAACCTAATATTGCAGCGGGTATTGTTGTAGAACTCGAAACAAGATTATACATAAACGCCTTTTTCTTTGAATATCCTGAATGAAGTAGAATACCGAAATCTCCAGTTTCGTGAGCAAGTTCATGAACCAAAATTGTTAATCCTGCACTTATACCAAGGGTTGTACTTGTTAAAAAAGCAGTTGCAATCACAATTCCATCTGTTAGATTATGCAGTGAATCGCCTATAAGTATAATAGGACCTGAAGCATGAGAATGAACCTCACATTCTTTATTTCTACAATTTCTCCAAATGATTAACTTTTCCATAAAAAAGAAAAACAAAATCCCTCCTAAAACATATGGCATAATCAAATGTGCTTCTCCTCCTAATTCTTCAATTGCCTCTGGAATTAATCCTAAAAATGCTGCTGCTAGGAGAATTCCTGTAGCAAATGAAATAAGGATCGGGATGAGTATTTCTTGATATTTTTCACCTAAAAAAACAAAAGCACCTGCTACTATTATAGCCCCAACACTACCTAATATACTAAATAAAATTATCCATAATAGGATTTTCTATCACTTTGATAAGATTTTAAATTGTCTTTTTGATTAATTCATCATTTATGAATTTTGCGATTACTCGTAAAATCCATGAGTAAGCTACAAAATATAATCATCTTACAGGTTAATAAATGTATATTATTTTCTAAAGAATTAATAAAAAGAAACAAAAAAATGATGCTCAACATTAAGGATTACTTATGATCCTCCGATTGATTTAGCTTTTTTTGTTTTAGAATTATACCATTTTTCCTGAATATAAAGATCATCTATTAAATTCTCTCTAAAAAGAAAAAAGTTTGTTAAAAGAACTTAATAATAAGAAAAACCAATTAATGATTAAATCAAAATCAATATCTATCTTAAAGGTTATTTCATTATTAGAAAACCAATAATTCTAACTTGTATAAATTGTGATAAGAAGTTTGAACTTACTTCTATTGAATATAAATGTCCTGATTGTGAAGGATTATTGTGGTTTGAATTTGATTTAGAAAAAAGTAAACAAAAATTCTCTAAAATTAAAGTTAATAATAAATTTTGGGATTATAATTTTGCTCTTCCTCAAATAAATGATAAATTTTTTGTTTCATTAGGAGAAGGGGGAACCCCATGTAGAAGATCAAAACAATTTGGAGAAAAATTAGGAATAAATAATCTTTTTTTTAAAGATGAAACTCAAAATCCAACTAATTCTTTTAAAGATCGTGCAGCAGCACTATTAATTTCTCATGCAAAAAGTTGGGATTTTCATAAAATCATCTGTGCTTCGAATGGTAATCAAGGTGCCTCGTTAGCAGCGTACACATCTGTTGAAGGAATGAATTGTTTAAATATTATTCCAAAAATTATTGATGTAGGTAAAAAGGCGCAAATGATCGCATATAATTCTGATATAAAAATAGTAGGAGAAACCGTTGATGATGCCATTGATTATATTTTGAAAATTAAAGATTTTGAAAATTCTTATCAATGCACACCCGAATTGAATCCACTTACACTTGAAGCTCAAAAAACAATAGCCTATGAGATTATTAATCAGATAAAGATTCCGAATTGGGTTATTATTCCAATGGGGAGTGGAGAATTATTAGTAAGCCTATGGAAAGGCTTTAATGAGCTAAAAAATTTGAATATGATTGATCATGTTCCAAAATTAATAGGGGTTCAATCTCAATCTTCATCTCCAATTGTGAATGAATTTCTTAAGGATTTTGAACGAAAAATAGAAATCCAAGGAAAAAATACATCAATGGCATTAGGAATTTTAGTAAAAAAGCCTATATATAAAGAATTAGCTATAAAATGCATAAAAGAGAGTGAGGGAACTGTAATTGCTGCTCCTGAAGAATTAATATTAAGTTCAATTGAAGAACTTATAAGGGATGAAGGAATATTCGCTGAACCATCCTCAGCTTTAACTTTAGCGGCAGTTCAATTACTTGATCAAAAATTATTGTTTGAACCTAAAGATAATGTAGTATGCCTTATTACTGGAAGTGGATTCAAAGCACCATATATCTTGGAAGCAATCTCATCACAAACTAAAACTATAGGAAAAGGTTCTATAATCATCACAAAACTAAAAATATTGGCCCAAATCTCACTTTCAAGTATAAAAGGAATAACTGGAACAGAAATCAAAACAACTATGGAGACCATAAGTTTAGCAGCCATTTATCAGCATCTAAAAGAATTGGAAACAAAAGGCTTGATATCCAGAAAAAAAGAAGGAAAAAATGTCTTATATTTTATAACAGATAGTGGTAAAAAGGTCTTAGACGCTTTAGATGTTCTAATTACGTTACTTTAAGTTTTCTCACTCCTGCTTTCTTCGGTTTCTATAGGAATAAATATTTTGTCAAAAACTTGAGGAAAACTTTGAATAATATTCTTTCGAGCAGTTAATACTAACAATAGAGAAATTAAACCGGTAATACCAAATTGTATTATTCCATTTAAAATTACCTCATATAAAGCAATTGTTAATCCCCAAAGTATAATTTCATAGATAAAATAACCAAATACCATTATTAATCCCCCCACCACGACAGCTAATATATCACGATAATTAAATTTTTTATAATTCTGCTTAGGGTTTGAAATTATACCGATGATAAATCCTTCTAATCCCTTAATAATCAATGTTGCTGGCGCATATATTGTATAACCTAAGAAAATATCTGCTAATGCGGAACCTATACCTCCGGATATGCTGCCTACAAAGGGACCAAATATTAAACCTGTAAACATTACTCCAGCATCTCCAATATTAATGAATCCTTGCGTAGCGGGAATTGGTATCGAAATTATCATTGTCAATATACAAATTAAAGCCGCAAATATACCTATAATCGAAATGGATAATACATTACTCGGTAAAAAATACCCCATTAGGATCTTGGGTTTAAATGACCCTTCTTTTTTCATTATTATACTCTCCTCTTTCATATAAAATTTTTCATATAAAATTATATAAGTTCGGACTTATATAAGTTTAAACTTATATATTATTTAAATCTAAGGATGTCATCCTTACAGTTTGAAAATTCAATTAGGAAGTAAATTTAGGATTAAAATAAAAAAAAAATGAATTAAAAGTTGGAATATACCATAAATTTAGTTCCTGAACCAAGACTATATATTTCAAATTTTTTTCCTCGTTTTGTTTCAGCATACATCTGTATCATAGGGAAAAGATAGATTTGAGTAGTAATTTGAGCATCTTTATCTTTTTCATTAGTTTTATAATCGCTACCAGCTGAACCTATTGTTTTTTTAATATTTTTATTCCAATATCCTAATGACGCCTCTGCTTTTGAGTCTAACTCCTTAAAATTGCTGAATCTAATTCCTTCAACATCTTCAATCATTTTATGGAGATCGTCTCCAATCTCTTTTTCATATTTCGTTTGGGCACTAGAATGAAGAATAGGAACCCCAGTAACCACTGTTTGAAATGGTACAGGAAGTTCCTCATACTTATAAAGATTTTTATGCCCACCACATTCTTTACAAGGTTCTGTTCTATTTCCAGTTCCATAACAAGCGCCACATGGATAAGTAAACGGCTTTTTCTCTTTATTTTGTTCTTCACCAACTAATACAGTGAATGTTTCTTCAATTTTACCGGTACCTTTACACGTTTTGCATTTATCTTCAATGTATCCTTTTCCTTTGCACGTCTTACAGGAAAATGTTTGGATCGATTCAAACTGAGGGACAATTTCGTTTCCTTTCCATTCCTCTTTATTAATCTTACCTGATCCTTTAAATGAATAGAACTGCTCTCTACTTACCCTTGGAGCAGTCACCGTATTTTCTTCCTTTCCTTTTGGTGCGGGACCAAGAGATTTCTTAACAGCAAAATATATTGCTGCTTCTTTCATCGTATCCTTTACATATTCAGCACCGCTAACAGCATCTAATGAAAAAACTGCTCCCTTTGTTCCAAATTCTTTCTCCATCCTTTTGCGATCAGTTCTTGCAGCCTTTTGTTTCCATTTCTCAAATATATCGTCTAAATTGGGTGTTTTTATCCTTATATCGGGCATTTTCTTATCATCTTAAAAATTTATTTTAAAATTTCAATAACTTCATTTTATTCAAATTGAAATTATAAAAATATAAAATAGAATAATTTATAACTTTTATATAGAAGAAAATTAAAAATAAAAAACCAAATTAGAAAAAAAACGAATATAAAATGTCTGCAGAGGAACGTCAATCAGTTGAATTTTTCCTTGAATGGATTAAAGGCGGTGCTTTTGGGCAATGGGTCGAGCATTTTTTAAATCAAGGAGATGAAGAAAAGCTAAGACAGATTAAGGAAGTTTATGATAAAATCAAACAAGTTTTTGGTTTTTAAATTTCTATTCTTTTTTAATAACTTATTTCATTGTATTTACGTATTGTAAATAGTAAAATTGAAGTGGCTTTTTTCATTCATTTTAATTACAACTTAACATTTTAAAAGGTCTCATATTTGAGCATATCTTCAAGGGATTTTTTTATTGTTTTAGATCGTAAAGAAAAATCTAAGAAAGATCTGATTTTTAATGTTAATTTCTTTTATATCAAAAAGTTTAAGGAAAAAGGTTTCAAATTTTCCTATATCAGCGAACCTTTTTTTAGGGGGACTGTTCTTTTTGGTTTAGATTTTAAAAATAGAATTCGTCCATTAAGTTTTAATAAAATTGAAAAAGATGGAAATGTCGCTCCAATTAACCCTCACCTCTTTAAAAAATTTTTACTTTCTGATAAAAACAGATTTATTGCATTTTCAAGCCAATCTTCTCTTGAAAATCTCACCATTATAAATGAAATGCTTAAAAACTTTCAATTTGATGAAAATAAAATAAAGAATTTAACTTTTTGTAAATCTTGCTTAAGTACTCAGAAATTCACAATTTTAAACGAGGGATCTCAAATATTATCGTTTAAAAATCAAATATTATGCTCTGAATGTGCTTATAATATCATTTTTAGGGAACTAAAATTTAGAGGTTTAGTTAATCAAGATCGGATTAATCCAAAGTTAAAAAATTTTTTTACACATATGATTCTAAAATTTAGAGATGTGAAAAAAATTTTAACTGTGTTTCAAGCGGATTTTAATCCTGTAGCCAATAGAGATATTACACTTTATGATATTGAAAAAAAATCTCCAATTAGTAAGAAGTATCTTATTCAAAAAATTGAAGACTTGGAGATCCCGCAGCCTTTTAAAAAGGTATTAAAGCAATTAAATCTAAATTTATTGTTGCCAATTCAAGCCCTAGCTGTTGAAAAAGGTTTAATAAGAGATTTTTCAAACCAATTAATAATGGCGCCAACTTCAGGAGGGAAAACATTAGTAGGAGAATTAGCAGGTGTCTCGAAAGTTTTAAAAAATCGAAGTGCAAAAGTGCTTTATCTTGTACCAATTGTAGCTTTAGCTAACTTAAGAACTGATGAATTTAAAGAAAAATATAAATCTTTAAACTTAAAAATATTAAAAAAAGTAGGGGAATCTTTATTCGAAAAAAGTGAAGAAATAGCCCGAGAAGATTTAATCAATGCAGATATAATTATAGCTACATATGAAGCAATAGATTTTATTTTAAGAAGTGGCAAAAAGTCACTTCTAGGAAATATTAGTACGATTATAGTCGATGAGATTCAAACTTTGATAGATTCAGAGAGGGGATACTTATTAGATGGTTTTGTCGCTCGTTTGAAGTTGATTTATAATAAAGCTCAGTTTTTATATTTAAGTGCAACACTAGGAGAACCAAAACTGTTAGCTGATAAATTAGGTTGCAAGTTAATTATGTATAACAACAGACCTGTTCCTATTGAAAGACATCTATTATTATGCCTCATGGAGGTTCAAAAATACAAACAAATTTCAAAATTGGTTAAAGCGGCTTACTTTAAAAAATCTAAATATGGTTTTAAAGGTCAGTCGATAATTTTTACCAACACTAGAAAAAAATGTGAAACTATCACAGCTCTCTTGCAAGAAAGAGGAATCAATATATCTCCATACCATTCTGGTTTAACGAATGAAGAGCGAAAAGTTATTGAAGAAAACTTTCGATCTCAAAAAATAGCGGGAGTAGTCGCGACTGCTGCATTAGCTGCTGGTGTAGATCTTCCAGCAAGTCAAGTAATTTTTGAATCCTTAGCAATGGGAATAAAGTGGTTAACAGTTGCAGAATTCGAGCAGATGCTTGGGCGAAGTGGAAGGTTAAAAAAACATGATATAGGGTACGCTTATTTACTGGTTCAACCAGGAAAGGTTTATTCACCTAAAATGAAAAAAACTGAAGAAGAAATAGCTATTAAATTATTAAATGGAAAAATTAAGGATTTTGAATTACTCCCAAATGAAAGTAAAAGTTTAACAGAATTACTAGCTTTTATATCTATGTTTAATCAAGGCATTAAAAAAGAGATAATCTATTTATTTTTCGAACTTTTAATCAATGACAAATATGAGCTAGATTCATTTTTAAAAAAACTAAATCAGATGAGATTAATAAGAATAAAAGAAAATTTTATCTATAAATCCACTCATTTAGGGCAAGCAGTTGCAAAGTCATTCCTAACTACAGAACAATGTTTAGAAATTGTGGAGATATTAAAGAATAAGGAGAAGTCAGTAATTGCAATTGCTCTTGATCTTAAACCTATTAAAAATGTATATTTGTCTAAAGGAATTGTAGCAGATTTAGCTAAAAATGTGAATATGAGGTATCTTAGTAATAATTTATTTAGTGGTAGCGTTCTTTCTCTCATGAATGCGGATTATGCAAAAAAGAAAAGGGGGAGTTATTCACATGAATTCATTGACTTTATCACAAAATGGATTAATGATATCTTCAATTGTCAATGCAAAGATAATCCTTATTGTGATTGTGGGAAATTAAATCTGGAAAAGATCATTCTTTCTCTAAGAACAGAGGATGGGCTCAGTATTGAAGGGATATGCGATTTTTTAAAAGAAGAATATAAAATAGTAATTCACAAAGGTGATATGATCGGGTACTTAGAAAATTTAATCTATAGTTTAGAGAGTATAAAAAATATTATTGAGGGAGTCTTCGATTTAGATTCAAAATATAAAGCTGAGATACAAGAGATTCCTAATTTAATCAAACAGATAAAATATTGAATAGGTCTAATTATAAAATAAAGAAAATCATATAGTAAAGATTTCAATTATATCATTATCACATAATTCGTAATCTAGTCCTATTTTTTTACGTTTTTGACGAGCACCTTCTCGTATAACTATTGCGTGATCAAAAGATTCATAGAAACTTTTATGAATCTTAATTGCAGCATCTTTAATAGTTGAGTTTTCCTCCATTATTAATGGTTTCTCTGCTATAACTCCTCCAGCGCTCATTGTATATATACGTATTTTTTTTAAATATCTTAGAATTACTTCACCAAAATCTTGAGGGAAGTTTCTTTTATGTACACTAGTCCCTATTATTTTTGAAAATTTATCAGAATTCTCTCGTTTTAATTTTTCGAATGGTTCCTCGGTGTGGGGGAGATCACCCTTAGTTGCTATAACCATAGCTTTTTTATAGACAATAGAAGGATTTAAAGCATCTACAATATCATCAAAAGAAATAGCTCCATATACTTTTACTATAGCATTTCTTATCCCGTTTTCATGTATAATTTCTTTAATTTGTTCAGTAAAGTCTTTAATATCCTCGACATCTTTAGCTTCACTTGTTAAAAACAGGACTTGAATTTTATTTGAACCTGTTTTTTGAATTTTTAGAGGAGGAGGAGGTATATTTATTCTGATTTCAGCTTTAGATAATTCTTCTAAAAGTAAACTCATTTGCTCTTTAAAACTTCTCGATAGATCCACACATATGCAAATTAAATCGCAAGATCTAAGTTGAGATAATATTTCTTTTCCATTTCCTATACCCTCTGATGCACCTCTCATGATGGAAGGCATTTCTACGATTTGAAATCGAATTTTATTATATTGATAGATTCCTATTTCAGGAAGAGCAGTAAATTTACCAATTTTTTCTTCCGCAGCACCAGTTAAAAAGTTTAAAAGCGAAGTTTTACCAACTCCAGGTGTATAATAAGCACTTATCAGTATTATTTGAATTCCTTCTTTTTTTATTGAAAAGGGGCTGACAACTTTTTGAGTAATCTTCTGTCGCTGTTTTTGAGCTTCAAGCTCACGTTTCATCTTAGCAAGACGAGATTTATTTTGTGCTACAATCTTTTCTGTTGCTTTATGTTTAGGAACTAAAGAAATGAATTCCCCTAGCAGTTTTATTTTTTGCTCTAAAGATCCCGCATCTAAATATTCTTGGTACTTCGCTTTAGCTGGTGCTCCAATATTTGAACTCAAAAATCAATCCCTGTAGAAGTTATTTTAAAATATAGACCTAAATCTATCCTCTGTTTTTAGTTTTAAGTCACCTAAGATTTCATTTATACGAGTTTCAAAATCTTTAAAATATTTTGGTTTTTTAGAAAAGATATCATTCAATGAGTAACGGTTTAGAAAATAAGTAACAATTTCGTTTAATTGCTCTTTAACTACCGGAACTTCTGTTCCTTTTTCAATAATGGCAAATGATAATAATGGTTGTGTATTTTCAGCATCATTACTGGGCATTTGTATCATTTCACAGTAGCAGACTAACTTAAAGCTTGCAAGAGAGATTACGTTAATATCGTCACCAAAAACTTCACTTGTAAAACTTTCCAATGCAGTCAGAAATCCAGCACGCAAATCTGGATCTAATAAATTATCCGAAGATGAATAATACTTAATCTCAATTAAGCTTTTCATTCCAATATTGATTCCAACTTCTAATATTGCCATATTCTATAAGGAACTTTGTTCTAACTCTAAGATATTATTAATGTTCGTTATCTTGTTTTATAGTAATAATGAAAGTTTTTATTACTATCTTTTTTTAAAATTTCAATTAAATATAATTTTAATTGTTTTTAATTTTATAAAAGGTTATTATAGAATTATACTTTAGTTAAAAATTAATTCCTAATTGATTTTTATATGCTGTAAAAGTATTTTGTAGCAAAAAGTGAACTGTTAGTGGGCCAATACCCCCAGGAGAAGGAGCAATTTTACTAATTTTTTCAAAAACATCTTCAAAATTTACATCTCCACATAATTTTCCATTGACTCTATTGATACCTACATCGATTATTATTGCACCCTTTTTTATTTTTTCTTTAGTTACAAAATTTGGATGCCTTACAGCCACAACTAAGATATCTGCTCTTCTCATATGGTTTTCAATATTTATAGTGGATGTATGACAAACTGAAACAGTAGCATTCCGTTTAAGCATCATAAAGATTAAAGGTTTACCGACAAGATTTGAACGATTAATGATAACTACTTCTTTCCCTTTTAGTTCAATGTTATAATATTCTAGTAGTGTAATAATTCCTGTAGGAGTACATGGTGCTAGGTTTTCGTTATAATCGTAAAGTCTACCTTTATTTACAGGAGTTAATCCGTCTACGTCCTTTTTTGGGGATATATTTTCAATATACTTTAGTGTATTGGAAACTTGGGATTTTGGAAGAGGTAGTTGTAGTAAAATACCATGTACATTATCATTTGTGTTAAGTTTATTGATTTCTTCCGTAATTTTCTCTTTTGAAATATGTTCATCTAATTCTAAAATTTCTGATTCAATACCTACAAAAGCACTGGTTCTCTTCTTCATATTCAAATAGACTTTTGAAGCGGGATCTTCTCCAACTAATATAGTAACTATTTTAGGTTTAATGCCTATTCTATCTACTGCTTCATTAATTTTAACTTTCAATGCCAAATTTAGTTTTTCTGCTAATGCCTTTCCATCTAATATTTTATCATTCATAGTTTGATATATATTTTTAAATTTAGAATTATAGTCATATTAAAATAAGAAAGACTCATTTGAATTTTCTTTCATTTTTTAATAGTAAAAAAAATATTAAATTCTTCTTCTTCGCCAAAGAATTACCCCTATAGCCGCAACTAAGCCAATGCTCCCCAATATGATTATTAAAATCCAGTATTCAAATTCTACCATAAATACTGCTGCTGACAATTTACCCAATGAACCAAATAAATCTAAAGTTTCAAAGGCATAATACGATGAAATTACAGATGAGATTCGCTGGCTGGTTCCCTCTGTTATATCTGCAAAACCTCCATCTTGAAAATATTGGCGAGATAATACCCATTTTGTAGTTTGACCACTATTAAGCATACTTTCATTAATGATATATATCGCACTTACACAGTGATATGTACTGCTTATCAAGGCGTAATTAGCGGTGAGATCAGGTAAACACCCCCCAAAATTATTCGTATCTGATGGATTCTGTATGTAAAAAGAATTTAAGTAGGTTAAAGTCAGATTTATATCTGCTAAATCATTAGAGAAGTTTAATGTATCCAAAAGATAAACGGCATAATATGTGGTAAGTAAATTAGAAGATAAACTTCTATTACCACCATATCCACCATCACTATTATTGCATAATATAATCCAATCTTTATGAACAGTTTTATTTGGTATAGGTTCTTCTATTAAATCAAAAACTTGAACAACAAAGTATGTTGAGCTCATACTTGCTAATGTAGATGTATTTGAAAATGAAAATCCTCCGCTAATTTGTTCAGTTCCATTAATAAATTGATGGATTCTATTTTTTAAACTTGCCTCAATTGAATAATCGAAATCTAATACATATAAAGATTTAAGTAAGTAGTATAATTCATAAAGTACAATTTCATCATCGTCAAACATAGTCTCTAATTCTGTTTCTAAGTATGTTTCGAGATCAGTAATATCATGTGCTGTTCGACCATAATAATCTAAAATCTCTAAAGCATAAGCCGTTGCTTCATTAATGGGTTCTTCCCCTTCAATCCCGTTTTTAAATCCTTCACCTTCAATCTCAGTGCTAAAAATAAAATCGACTAAATATGCATTTCGTGTTTTACCTAATACAATCGGAATTATATTCAATGTAAAAAAAAACACTAGGAATAGAATAGTGAAATACCGAAATTTGCTCTTCAAATAAAAAACCTAAGCTAAATGAATAAAATTTTAATATTTTAAATTTACCTTGAAATTAAAAATTATCTATCAATAGCACTTATTAATTTGATATCCTTAAAAAAAAGGCAAAATAGGTTTTCATTAATTTTTTATCAAAAATCCTTTATTTTTAAAGAATTTCGCTTATATCCCGATATAACAGATCTTTATTAGATTGAAATTGCTCATAGGTGATAAAAAGATTCTGAAACGAGGGTAAACTTCCTAGAATAGCTGCTCCATTGAAGATAGTAAATTGCAGATTGTCAGGCACAAAGAGATTCAAAACTTTACTAGAAGCCTCCATGTATTCAGTAAATTCTTGAGCAGGTGTCTTCCTTTTTACAACTTCGGGAATATCAGTTTTCTCTAAACTTTCTATTGATCTTCCACAATAAGGACAAAAGGAGGATGACATATCTGCGATCTCTTTATTACAGAAAGGACATATCCCTTTTTTTGGTGCTTTTTTTCCACTTTGGGGAGATAAATCGATTTTTATTTCAGGCAAAACTAATCTCCCTCCACATGAAGGACAATATTCAATACCAGAGGATAAATCTACGAATGTTCCACAATGACTACATGTATCACGTTTTTTCTTGGACATTTCAGATGCTTGGAGTTGAATTAATTCATTTTTTACAGTAGATAGTGTTGGTTTTGGTCTTGGAATTGAACCTAATTGAGGAAGTATAGCATTCATCTCAGATTCGAATCTTTCCTCAAAACCGCTATATGAAAGATTTCCTCCTGAAATTACAATATGAGATAATAAATCGTGCCAGTAATTATTATCTAATACTCTTAAGCTAGCTATTACAGCATCAGGTAAATTCATAACAGAGCTATACCCTAACATACCTGGATTAAACATAACTTCTGGTGCCTGAGAGAGAATATAATTAGGCACTTTTATAGTAGAGCCGTCTGGCATTGGAGTACTGAACATCTCATTCGTTTTGGGGGCGTTGTTCGGATCCAAAACAAAATAACAATTTTTTTCTTTAATATCTTGAATAATTTCATCGACGGCACTTGATGCTATATTTATTCCTTCCCTCATTAAAAGATTTTTCAGATTGTGATTGACGTCAACACCAGCTAGGGGAAGCTTTTGTACGGAATGTTGAATCATTTGACCATTTATAATAGGGACTACCCAAGTTAGACCGTCCCCTGACTCTATGACTAATCCCGTTGTTAATCCCACACTAAATAATGACAATAAGGGTGTTGGCATCATAATCAGACTTCTAATTTTATGAGTTTCAAATAAAAGTCTTGCGATGTATTCTTTAGTTTCTTTATTCATGAAAGGTGATTCACAGTAAAATACGGGATAATCGGATAAATTTTCAATTCGAAGCAAAGTGTAGAAGATATAATTAAGAATTTCGTAGAAACTGTCCCAATCCATGATTGCACCCCTTTCTATTGGATGTTTGATTTTAAGTACACCTCTCATTCGTGAAACATCATTGCCAACGTATATACTTCTGGCGCTTACATCAACCATTACAGCTTTATATTTTTCTGTACCGGTAATGCATGGAAATACAAACCTAGGACTTGGTTCTCCTGCAAATCCAACCTTCACATAAGCGGAGCCTATATCAACTATAATTGGTGTACCAGGTAGGGGTAATGCCATTTTGAATCAACAATATTATTATTTTTAATTACTGCTATTAATTACCAAAACTATGATTTTTATAGTTTTTTTAGTTTTATTTCATATAGTCAAATAATTTTTTTAAGATTTGGTTTTGTACAATTAATCCAATTAATTGGTTATTATCATTTACAACAGGTAAACGCTGAATGTTTTTTTCAAACATTAACTCTAAAACATTTCTTAAAATCTCATCCTCTTTAACAACAAAAGGTTCAGAAGTCATTAAATCTTTAACAGTAGTATTTGGTGATTCTAAACTCATAGCAAACCTAGCTAATCGTATATCTCTTTGGGTGATAATTCCAATTAATTGATTATTTTTTTGATCCTTAACTACAGGGAGTCCCCCAATTTTTTTCCTTAACATTAAAAGTTCTGTTGCACTAATTTTTCCATCTGGAGTTATAGAAAGGGGATCTTTGATCATAATCTCTGATACTTTTATTTTACTAAACTTTTGTAAGCGATCTTCCCCCATATTAAAACACCATACATGAAATTTTTCTAAAACCCTTTTTTAAAAAAATCTATTTCATTTTACTAATCTTAATGAAAATAGTCATTATTTAAATTAAAATTTATTTATTAGTTGGTTTTCACGGTTCTTCCAAGATTTTGTTCAATTTTACTAATCTCTTTAAAGTATTTTAGATACATTAATAAAAGATAATGACCCCATTCATTTAATTTAATCCACCCTCCACCTCCAGGACCACCTTTACTTGTTATTACCACAGGCATTCCTGTTCTCTTTTCAATTCTCTTCAGAATATTCCAAGCATACTTATAAGAATAATTGCATTCTTTAGCCGCTTGAGTTAGAGAGCCTTCCTTATTTTTCTCAATACTTTTTAACAACTCCGCCCATCCACTGCCCAAAATACTCTTATTCTCAAATTGTAGCCAAAATTTTATTCCAAAACTGATTTTAGATTTTAATTTCTCAATTTTGGGTTCTTTAGCCATAATTATTATTTATTTTTCGATTATTAATAATTTATATCTTTTAAAAGAAAAACATTAAAATCAAGCTATTTTTATTTGTTTAAAAGAGAATTTGAATCGAAATATTATGTTTTTTTCTAAGGATGATTCTGAGAAATTAGGTAAGGAGGTTATCACAAATCTTTATTACTTCTCAGAAAATCAGACGCTTGATTGCAATCAGTATATTATTAAAGATAATAATACTGGTGATTTAAGTTTATTTGATGGAGGAAATGCTATTTCACTTGAAGGTTTATTTAAGGGATTGAAAAAATTAAACTTGGATTACGAAAACATTACTAAAATATTTCTTACTCACGAACACGTTGACCACGTCTTAGGAATCTATAAATTACTGAATATTTTAAAGGATGATCCTCCAGAGATTTATGCTTATGGAGAAACTGCAAAAATCTTAGAAAAAGGAGAAGAAACAAAAATTCTACCAGTAATGTTCGGTTTAACTGCAAGAAGATTTGGAATTGAGATTATTCCTTTACAAGTTAATGATTTACGTAATTTGAAAAAAATTAAAATTTCTTCTGAATTTGTTTTTGAAACCCACCATACTCCGGGTCATTCTTTGGGCTCTGTCTGTTATTATGAGCCAAAAAAAAAGGTTTTAATTCCTGGAGATCTGATCTTTATAGGAGGTAGTTTTGGACGATATGATTTTCCAGGTGGTTCATTATCGACACTTATTAATTCAATAAAGTTTGTAAATGATTTAGATATAAAATATCTTCTTCCAGGTCATATGGGAATTAGTGAAAATGGAAATAAGTCAGTGGAACTCTCTTATCGAATGATTAAAACAATGGGTTCCTTTTATTAATAGCTTTAGAAAAGCATAATCTTTTTTTAGATTGCATTTAGTAGATTTTCATGAAATTTTCAAATTATGATAATATTTTTCAGAAATCTTCTTTAATGGAAAAGTTAGATTACTCAAATGTAAATGACTTTACCACAATTTTTCTATATTTAAGGTAAATCTATAAGATACTAATATTTAAATAACACATCTATTATTTATTTTAATAATTCTCTTTGAATTATAAAAAAAAATTAAGACCGTAGTGAATATATATTATGTCTGAAAAAAAAGTAAAACACCCAAGTGAAATATTTATAAGGAGCTATCCCAAGGTAATATTTTATTGGCCTCTACTGATAACGTCCCTTATCCTATGGTTAATTCAAGCACTCTTTAAAACCAATTCTAATACCAATTCTGCAGCATTAGGTTATGTTTGGTTTATTGTGTTCTTTGTCAATATTTTCGTAACTGCTTTTGATTTCTCTTCAACTAAATTCTTTGTTTTAATCTTAGCCATTGTGGTTGTTCTTTTACTCGTAGTTTTCTTAGTCTTACCAAATTTCTCGGTGGATCTTACGGGGATTGAAATTGATTTAGGGTTACCATGGCAATTCTATATGACGATGTCATTAATTTTAGCGTTTATATTAGGGATAGTGGTGATTAGTACAAGATTCGAATATTACAAAATTGAAAGAAACGAAATTATCCATAAGAAGGGTATATTTAGTTCAGCCGAGAGATTCCCTGTGAAAAGCCTAAGATTTAAGAAAGAGATTCCTGATGTCTTTGAATTTTTCTTGCTCCGCGCTGGAAAGTTCACAATAATGCCAGGAAAAGCTGACGAGGTCATGATCTTACCCACAGTCCTCAATATCAATAAAAGGGAAAAACAACTTGATTGGTTGCTTAGTCACGTTAGTGTTGAACCAGACGAAATAGATTCATAAAAGATAAGAAATTAAATTATTCTAATTTTTTTTTAATATTTTACTTTTTTACTGTTTAGTTTATATAATTAAATTTAAGTGTTAAATCGCACTTTTAAATACACATATGTCTCATCAACCTATAGTACTATTTGATTTTGATGGAGTTATCATTACACAAAAATCTTTAGAATATACAGCTTCTGTCTTTTTAAAAAAAAGCTTTTATAATTGGAGAAATACTGAAAATTTAAGGCTTATAGACTTAGCTCGAATGTTTGAAGAGGCAGATTCAAAGAATAGAATAAAAGCTTTATTACGAATAGTTAAAGTCTATAAACAATATATACCCCGTTTATGGAAAAGAGTTCTATTCTTTATGAAATTCAGGAATAATTACCCTAAATATGAGAAATATGAAACTCTAAAGCCCAATTTAGAGAATGTATTAATCAAACTTAAGGAAAATAAGTTTATCTTAGGAATAATTTCTAATACAAGGGGAAATCGGTTAGATCACTTCATTCGAAAGTTTAATTTACACAAATATTTTTCTGTTTTTATCTCACGAGATGACACACCTTACAGGAAACCAAATCCTTATCCAATATATGCCGCCTTAAAAGAAATTAAGAAAGATTTTAAACTTTTAATAGATAACAACGACGTTTATTATGTAGGTGATCTTCCTCATGATGTTCAATGTGCTAAGAACGCAGAAATCAATAGTATTGCGTTACTTTCTGGTCATGGCACTAAAGAAAGTTTAGAGGATTCAAAGCCTTCCTTTATGCTTAAAGAGATTAAGGATATTTTAGAAATTGAACCATTCAAAAAATTCTTATTGGATTAAGAATTACAGTGCATTATATATGTTTAATCTAAAAGAATTTCAAAACGATTTGGTCCTTGAACCTATTGTTGACAAGCTTAACAAATTTCTAAGTAAGAATAAAACCCAAAAAGTAATAAAAGTAATAGAAGAATTAGAGAGTTTATTAGATCAATCTGAACATGCTGTACCTATAACATATATTTTAAGTATCTTAGCAGAACATGATACTGATCTTATAACTGAGAGAATTATTCAAAAAGTAGAAACTTTTCTCTATTCTGACGATACAAAATTAAGAGTAAATTCACTAATCGTTATAGGATTTGCCCTTCTAGCAAATCAAAGTCTTGTTAAAAAGTATTTTAATAAATTCGCAGAATTTTTAACAGACCAATTGGATGATATGAGAGACAATGTTCACTTTTTTTTGCTTGAATTAGTGAGAAAAAATCCAAATTTAGTTAATTCTATTAAAGATAATATATTAAAGAGTCTTTCTGTGGAACAAATTAAAGAAAATTTATTGTCTTTATTTAATTTGCTTGAATACTGTAAAGATTTGGGCTTTAACCAGTTATATTATCTGAGAGATATTTCAAAATCATTAGTCTCATCTTATTATGATATTAAGCCTAAAATTGTTGCAGATCTATTAAAAGTCATTTCTCGGTTTTTTCCGGATTTGAAAGAGATTAATTTAGAAACTGTGAGAATTGATGATTTATTTGACTTATTAGATAAGCAGTTTCTTATGAAAAAATATAATTTTACTAAAATATCAAGAAATTCTAATTTATCATTAAAAGACTACATAAAAAAAATCAAAAATTCAGAGCTGAAAGATGAGAAGTTTTTTTTCTATACAAAAACAAAAACGAATTTAATATTTGTTTACGAACTTGAAAGAGATAAGCTAATAGACTTTTTTGAAGAAGGTTTGAAAATATCTAAAGAAAAAATACAAGAAACTTTTTCTCAAATAATACAAGATGAGTCAGAATTAAAAATTTTTATCCAAACTTTGATAAATTTAAAAATTATTAAGGGTTATTATTCAAATTTGGGACTATTCTATTCTTACAATTACATTAAATCAAGACTAGTTGATGACCTAATTCAAAAAGGAATTATAAATATAAAGAAATACAATTACCTTCCACCTCCGTTTATAGGAGGTATAATAAAAGACATAAGGCTTTCTCAAAAGGATAAACTACTATTAGGAAAAAATAAGAATACTTATTATTCTTTAAAGAAGATACAAAAACAAATAAATCGAGAGGCAGCAAAAAATAGTGTAATTGATTTAAAATCATATCGAGAAAGATTGATTGATGAAGATTTTATTAATTTAATTAAAAATTTACCTAAAGGTTATTTATCTAATTATCATAAAGGAACTCAATGGTTAACTAACTTAGGTACTCTTAAAATATCAAATGAAATTCAAAGCTCGAAAATATTTGGATTCTTTGATATAATTAAGAACTCAAAAAAATTAAATATTGGACAAATCCTATTAATAGATGTGTTTGATCAGACCGTTGATCAAAGAAGTGGAATTTGGGATAAAAGAAAGGAAGTTTTCTATTATTCTAAATATTTGACAGAGAAAATAGAAACAATTAGTTCGATTTTAGATGAAGAAGAAAAATCTAAGCAAATTGACTTGTTAGCTAGAGAGTTGAATATTGATAAAAATCTAATAGTGACAAAAATTGATGAGAACCTACAATTGATTGGTGAAGAGATTAAGAA
>JAHQWI010000164.1 GCA_029856085.1 Promethearchaeia archaeon
CAAGGGAAATAGTGAAATTTTCTTATGTTCTTGAACCAAAAGTTCGGGGTGAATATGCTCTTGGACCATTATCTGTTATTGTTAAAGATAGATTAGGTTTTAATTCTGTAGAAAGGATCGTTCCAGACAGTGTCACAGATATATTAGTATACCCGCCATATGATGATATAAAAAGAATTGAAATTCTGGGATCAAAAAGATCCCTACAATTAAATTATGGTTTACAGAGGTCAAAACAAAAAGGTCTTGGTTCAGAGTTTTATGGGATGCGAAAGTATGTTTTTGGAGATCAGTTTAGATTAATAGATTGGAAAGCTAGCGCTCGCCACCAAACCCTAATTGTGAAAGAATTTGAAGATGAGAGAGATGTAACCGTTATGATTTTAGTCGATTCTTCAGAAACAATGGCAGGGGGTGCCATTGAAAATACAAAGTTTGAATATGCTATAAGAGCTTGTATGCTTTTAACCAAAGTTGCTTTAACACGCAGGGATAATGTTGGTGTGTTCACATTTTCAGATAAGAAGAACTTCAATTTTTTAAAACCAAATGGTGGTGAGGACCACTTTTACCAAGTTTTGGATTTTGTTGCGCGAGTGAAACCTGAAGGAAAATGTAAAATTGCAGAGGCATTGGGTTTTTTTACAAGACGTTTTCAAAAACGTAGTTTGATTTTTATTATTTCTGATTTGGAAGCAGATCCTAAAGAAATTAGTCAATCAATAAAAAAGTTAGTACCTTTCAATCATACAATAATTGTTATTAACCCTTTTAGTCCATGGTTCGAAATTCATGAGATCGATTTATCTTCCACTGATAAAGCTTTGGCAGAAGCTATTAGCGAAGCAATGATGGAACATATTTTATTAATTAAGCAAGAAGTTCGTAATCTTGGCGTAAACCTTATAACATGTGGACCTGATGATATGATGAATCAGGTGTTAAGTAATTATATGGAAGCGAAGAAGAAGGGGAGGGCGTATTAGAGAATGGTGAGAAGCTATTTATTAACTTTGAAAATAATAAACTTAGGAGTATTTGCTTGGTTATTAATCATCTTTTTTTTATCTATTTTTGACTTTGATGCTGTTATCACTACAGCAGATAATGAATTTGTTATATTAGCCTTTTTCGGAGCATTAAGGAATGTCTTTTCTTATATGATTTATATTGTTTGTATAGGTGTTGCTATAATGTGTTCATTCATCTTCACTGGTAAAAGCGAATTTATGCGCGAATTCATTCAGAATTTCTTCAGAAATTATTTAGGTAAATGGTTTCGACTCCCAACTTATGATTTAGATGAAATTTTTAATAAAGATTTGGAGAATAATGTAGTATTTAATGAAGTAGAAATACTTTTTGGTGATCTCTACCTATTATCCTTTCAAATTTTAATCGTTATTTCGGTTATATTTGCGATTAGAGCCTTTTTTAAAAGCGACCCAAAAAAACATCTTACTGCTCTTGGCTCAATGCTTCTCATGATTGTGCTTCCTCTCATAGTTTTTGGCTTAAGGGATATGTTAAATTTATTTAATCTCCATTTTGATTATTTAGATCAGATGGCAGATCCACTTGATCCTAGTTTATTTGAGATTCCTATAGATAATTTTTTACTTTTTATAGCTAGTCCTGTTATTGGCTTTGCTATTATAGCTTATATTTATCTAGAGTTAGCGTTTCAAATTAATTATACTGACACAGTTTCAAAACCATCTTTAGAAAGGAGTGATAGATTAGAAGCTCAATTAAATATTTTAGCCCGTGAATCTCATTTTATCACCGCTAACGTTGATAAAATTAGAGAAGAAGCTAAAAAAAGAATGGAAGAAATTGAATTAGAGCATAAAGAAGGATTAGCCATAGGAAAATTTTTCGCAAGAACAGGAAAACGATTTTCATATGTAAAGGAAATGATTGAGAGGAGAAAATTAGAAGATGAAGAGAAAAAATTAGTAACCGCAGCTTCAAAAACTAGAAGACTTGGAAGATATATAGAACGTCTTTTTCAGGAAGATAGCGAAGCAAGGGATACATTAACCGCGAGTTCTTCTGCTCCTCGGGCTGGAAATTTGGCTACATCAACATTGGTAAATTTCATTTATCGTGTTGGGTTGCTTTTAATAATAAGTTTTATCATCATACATCCTCATTGGTTTTTAGATACAGTTATTCAATTACCCGATGCTATTACAGAAAGTGTGGCAATGTATTCTCCCGAAGCGATAATCATCTTATTATTACCAATTATGTTGCTCTTTCCTGTATTATCTCAATTGATCTCTTTTGTTAAACATAGAAATCTAATAATACGATTACAACAAGAAGGACGAATAAAGGAGCTTCTTACCTCTGTAGGAGATTATGTTAAAACAGAACAAGTTAAAAAAGAGGAAAAAGAAGAAAAAACAGCTGAATCTGTAGCAACCGAAACAGTGTAATATTTTTTTATTGATTTAAATTTATAATAAACTGTGCTAATTCTATCTTTTTCTTTAAATTTATCATTAATGTGTCATAACAATAAGTCCTTATTCCTAATTTTTCTATTCTAGATTTTAGTTTGAAATCTTTATTGTCTATAATGAAATGTCCTAAAAAATCTTGATAGTATTTAGCAACTCCCACACATGATATTTCTAAACCAAGACATCCCATTAGCTTATCAGCAGGGCCTTTAACTGTTACTCCTTCAATAATAGGACTTATTCCATATACTTTGTTCTTCACTTTTGAAAGAGCTTTCCTGATACCTTCTATTTGTAATATTGTCCCTATTGACACAATTGGATTAGAGGGACAAATAATAATTCTTTTAGCCTTTTTTATATATTCAAATGTTTTATCTATCGGCATAGCTTCGTTAATTCCCTTGAATTTAATATTCAAGACTTCTGGTTCACAACGATACTTTATGAAATATTCTTCGAAATGTATAAAATCAGTTGGAGTTTTTATGTATGTTTCAACTGGTTCATTACACATTGGGATAAGCTGAGCCTTTACTCCTAAGTTCTTACAAATCAACTCTGTTATTTGGGTTTTATTTAATCCTTTTCTAAATAAATCTGTACGATAGATGTGAGTAGCTAAATCTTTATCACCAGCATTAAACCACCCAGTTTCATAATAATTCTTAAGAATGCTTAAACAGTTAAATGTTTCTCCAGCGAATCCCCATCCTTTTTCTTTATCAACTACATCTGCCAAAGTATAAGTAATTATATCTAAATCAGGACATATTTTAAGACCAAATAATTCAATATCATCACCAGTGTTTACAATAATTTTTAACAATTCTTGGTTGACTATGTTAGCAATTCCTTCAATTAATTTTGCTGCTCCAACCCCTCCAGCTAATATTAAATAGTAATTTTCACCCATAATTAGTATACGCCTTTAAACATTTAGATCATATATTATTTCTTGGAGTTCTTTTCGGGGTGGGGCATGAATTGATTTTAAAGGATATCCTACAGTAAAAAACGCCATAGGTACATAGGACTCAGGGAGATGGAGCGTTTTTTTTATTATATCCTTAGCAAATAAAGGAGCGCAATACCAACATGCTGCTAAATTTTTAATTTCAAAAGCAAGGAGTAAATATGTTGCTGAACTACTAATGCTTTGAACACCTAAAATGAATTCATTTTCTAATCGTTCATTATTAGGATGTTTTTCTAATTCCATGATATCTAAACATAATAAAACTAAAATTGGCGCATCTATGAAATTTTTTCTAGATTTACTTAATTTATTTTCAATAAAATCTTCTGATTTACCATCATCTTCTAAATCATTCCTTAACTTCTGATTCATCATACTAATTAACTTTTCTCGTAACTCTAGTTTTTCTATTATAATATACCGCCAATATTGCCCATTATGAGCACTTGGTGCCCACCTTGCTATTTCAATGCATTCCTCGATAATTTTTCTATCTACTCTTTTATCCTTAAAAGGAAATTTATAACTTCTTCGATTTTTCATATAATTAGTTAATTTTTCATTTATTGGCTCACGAAACAAATCAATCTCTTTCTTTCTTAATATGGATTTGATTGTATTATTCTCGTTAAATTCAAATTTATACCCTCTTATTAAAATAACGGGAATTCCCTCATTAGCTTCACCCATTACTAATTGAGCAGCTGAAGCAAGGCTATCCACTTGACCAATTATAGTAGTTTGGAGCTCATAGCCAAATAAATCTTTTTTTCCTCGCATATCTAATATTGGATTTATACCAGAAACTCCAATTGCTACTCCAACAGCTCCTACTCTAAATGATCTACCAAAAGAGTCTGAAATAATTACTCCAATATCTTTAGAGGTTTCCCTCTTAAGCTCTCTTCTTATTTTTTCAGCATTATAATCTGGATTTTCTGGTAATAATGAAACAACCTCCTTTCCTTCGATGTTAGATTTATCTATTCCCGCATCAGCACAAACAAACCCATGGTTGGTTTCGGTTATTAAAACATGTTCAGCTTTTATTATCTCCTTTGATTCATCTAGAATTAATTGAATTAGTTTAGGATCTTTTAATGGAAGGCCTTGTTTTTTTGATTTTGGGGAAATCAATTTGAATAAATCAAGAGCTTCTTCGCTAGGCTTGATCTCATTTAAATTTCTGGTCCGACCATTGCTTTTAGATATTAATGACTGAGCAATTACAATTATATCTCCATCAAGTAAGGACAATCCCATTTTTTTTAAACTTTCTATTATAATATTCGGGATATCATCATCTTTCTTAACTAACGGGATATCTTCTAAACCAATTAATTCGATTCCATTTTTAAAATTCATAATAATTCAGTTTATAATGTTTAAATATCTTTTAATATCAGATTTTTTACTTTCTGCTAATTTTTCATATTTCTCTGGAATTGCACAGCATGCAGAATAAAATTTAAATTGAATTTCAGGACTTTGTCTTTTTAACCATTTTAAAGTATCTTTAGAAGGAATTTCGATCCTTGTTATTCCAGCTTTCAATGCTTTTTTTTCAACCTCTATTTTAATTCTACCCCGGGGCCTCATGCAACCCAGTGAAATTTCTGTCATAGGAAAAAGAAACCTAATCATAGAGATTACTTTTGCTATAACTTCTGGTTGAGGTGTCTCAAATTTAATTTTAGAGCTTTTAGGAGGGATTAAAACAATAACCACTATTAAAGAAGGATCTTGAAGATTTTCTTTAACAAATTTTATCGATTCTAGCTCTTTGTTAAGTTTACCGTACCATAATCCAACACAGATATGTGGCACAATATTTAGATTATACTTTTTCAATAGATCAATCGCTCTTTTAAATTCGTCTAAGTCGATATCTAAATGATAAATGTTCCTCACAACTTCTTCATCCATATTAATATCAAAAGAAACAATATCCACATTAGCTTCAGCGAGTTTAGCTGCGGTTTCTTCTTTCAATAGTCCTGTATGGGTATTAATAATTAAATTTGTTTCTTTTTTCACTTTTTTGATGGTATCTAAAAAACTAAGTAAAGGCACTGAGCCATCTAGGTCACTTCCACCAGAAATTAATGCCCCAACTCCATTTTTTTTAGAAAGTTCTGTTAAAAATAGTTCTAAATCTTTATTATCTAATATTGATTTCATTCCTTTCAAATATTTTTTATTACAATGTTCACATTCTAGTGCACAATTACTCCCTGTTATGCTAATAGCAGGAAATTTATTGGTAGGATTGTATATTTTCAAAACATTTCTAAAATTCCTTTTCGTAATATTCTGAGCAAGATTGAAAAAAGGTTCTAAATCTTTTGATTCTAAATTTAAAAATTCTGAAAAATCAGACCACGACGCATTTCCAGATTGTATTTTTTCTAATAATACTTGAGTTTTACTCATATTTATTCAACCATTTTAAATTTGAGTATTTAATCTTTATTAATCTCTCTGCTAAATTTAATTCTTCTTCAGAAAAAGTTTTCTCTTCTATTTCTATCCCTAAGGATTGTTGAAAGCCAAGCTTTAATGAATTTATCAAATCTTCTTCATTGAAGTTTTGTAAATGGTTTTTAATCCCAATGCATTTAGCACGTACAGATCTAACCATCCGAGATTTCCCAACATCCTCAGGTGCTTTTAACACAGAATACATCAATTCTGGATCAATGTCTAATAAAATTGTACCATGTTGAAGAATATAACCTTTTTTTCTTACCTGTGCATTCCCAGAAAATTTTTTTCCTTCTAATAAAATAGCAGGGCAATGTATAAAGTCTTTTTCAGTTTTTAATCCATAGAATGTAAGTCCCATAATTATTCCTTGTGTAATAATCTCAAACTGCTCTATTACTTTTTTAGCACCCAAATTCTCTAAAAATTTGATTGGGCATATAATTGAATAAGTAATCTCTCTATTTTCATCGTGAAAAACAGCACCCCCTCCAGTTATCCTTCTGACAATATTAAATCCTTTTTCCTCTGCGAAGACAGTATCTATTTCATTATGTAAACTTTGATTTCTTCCTATACTCGCAGTTGATGGTTTCCATTTATAAAACCTTAATGTGTTAGGTGATTTCTTTTCAATTGCCATTTTTAATAGAGCTTCATCTAAAGCCATATTCCAAAAACCATCTTTAACTTCTAATGGTAAATAACGCCATGTATCCATATCTGGTCTACACATTTTTAATTAACTATTCTATATAATAATTCATAGATTTCTTCCTTTTCTTTTTCACTTAACTCTCTCGGGTAATTATAAATAGGACCTGATGGTTTTGAAGTATAATATGGGCGATTACATCCTGGACATCCTGAAGTTAAGAAAGCATCAGTGTCATTAATGATATTTTTTAATTCTGTTTTGCTGATATTAATATTAACAAGATTTCCTTTCATATTAAAAGTGAATTCTTTAAATTTTTTACCTTTATTCACTATAAGATATCTTCCTAGTTGTAGCTTTCTAAAGCTTAGAAGAGATGGTTGATTTTCATATTCCAATTTTGTCCCCTTTATTGGAGTAAAAGCAAAAAGTGATATTAGGATTTTTAAATTATGTAAGTCTTCAATACGTTCTATTACGTCCTTTTCCGTTTCTCCTAATCCAATTATCAAGTGAGTACTTAAAAACCCTTTTGAGAAGATCTCCAATGCCTCTATCATTTTATTAATATGTTCATCCCATCTATAAGGTCCATTTACACCACCACCTTTGATTTTATCAAAAATTTCAGGTGTAGTACCGTCTAATGCAATACCTACTCTTTGAACACCTATTAGTTTTAATTCTTTTAAGTTATCTTTCGATACGGGAGGGATTGCAACAGATATCGGAATATCAATATTATTTCTAATTTGAGATATGATTTCTATTAGATCTGCAAAGTTTTTAGGGTAATTGAGAGTTTGGATACATATTCTTTTAAATTTTTTTGATGAACGTAAATATTTTAATTTAGTTAAGAAGTCTTTAAAAGAAAATATTGGCCAATTAACTCGAGAAAGCATTTCCTCCGAACCTTGTGAAGAACGTGCTTGTGGGCAAAAGCCACAATTCGCTGTACAATAACCCTCTTTATAAGTCATAACATAACATGTAGTTGGAGGGTCTTTGAATTTTACTATTGAACCTAAACCTAAAACGGAAGCACTTCCAACAGATACCCTTATTTTTTCAATATTCACAACTCTCACTAGTAAAAATGGAATATTAAGTTTTATTGCTTCGATTTATAATTTTCTTATCTGTTATAATTAATCCTATTTTATGAAATATCAAGATTTTCCAAGTATAAATAACTACATAAAAAATTTATTGAATCAATTATTAAAGTATTAAATATTAAGTATATCCCTTAATTTTTGAAGAAAAGTGGTTGTTTTATGGTTGACTATGACCCAGAAAAAATAGAAAAGAAATGGAAAGAAAAGTGGGAAAAAGACAAAATTTTTGAAGTCAAAGTGAATCCGAAAAAGAAAAAATATTATGTATTAGAGATGTATCCATATCCTTCTGGTAAACTCCATATGGGCCACCTTAGGAATTATACTATTGGAGATTGCTATGCCAGGTTTAATAGAATGAATGATTTAAATGTTCTTTATCCAATGGGTTATGATTCATTTGGAATGCCGGCAGAAAATGCGGCAATAGACCATGGCGCTAATCCAGAAGAGTGGACAAATAAAAATATAGAGACGATGAAAAATCAGCAAAAAAGGATCGGTCTTTCATATGATTGGACAAGAGAAATATATAGTCATAATCCTAACTTTTATAAATGGGATCAATGGTTTTTCTTGCAGATGTTAGAAAAGGGATTAGCATATAAACAAGAAAGTTACGTTAATTGGTGCCCTAAATGCGCCACAGTTCTAGCCAACGAACAAGCCCAAGGAGGAAAATGCTGGAGATGCAACTCAATCGTTGATCAAAAGTTTTTAACACAATGGTTCCTTAAAATAAGGGAATATGCTGAAGAATTACTCCAGGGGTTAAATATCGTTGATTGGCCTGATAAAGTAAAGATTATGCAACGAAATTGGATTGGAAAGTCAGAAGGCACCATTATAAAATTCCCGATTGTCGGAGAAGATCGAACTATAGATATATTTACGACAAGACCTGATACACTTTATGGAGTAACATTTATGGTATTCGCCCCAGAACATCCTTGGGTTCGTGAGTGGGTGAGTGGAACTGAATATGAGAAAAACTTCGAAAAACTTAATGATGAGGTAATGCATCAAGATAGATTTGAAAGAACCGATATTGAAATAGAGAAAAAAGGTATGTTCATTGGAAAAAATGCCATTAATCCTATAAACAATGAAGAAGTACCTATATATATCGGCAATTTCGTTATTTATGAATACGGAGCAGGTGCTGTTATGGCGGTACCCGCACATGACCAAAGAGATTTTGAATTTGCAAAAGAATATAAAATTCCAATTAAAATAGTAATTCAACCACATGACTACGAAATAAATGCAACCAAGATGACTAGAGCTTATGAGAGTGATGGAGTTCTTATAAATTCGGAAGAATTTAATGGTATGGAGAATCACTCTGCTATTAATGCGATTACTGAGAAATTAAATCAAAATGATATGGGATCTGCTACAATAAATTATAAGCTGAGAGACTGGGGAATTTCACGTCAACGTTATTGGGGCTGCCCGATTCCTGTAGTATATTGTGATAAGTGTGGTATGGTTCCTGTACCATATAAAGATTTACCTGTGTATTTACCAAAAGATGTTAGTTTTGCCGAAACAGGTAATCCATTAGAAACAAGTGAAAGTTTTATCAATACTAAGTGTCCTAAATGTGGTAAAAATGCAAAACGTGAAACTGATACCATGGACACTTTTATTGACAGTTCTTGGTATTTTTTCGCTTTTTGTGATCCCCCTTCTGTTGAAGCAGATCTCCCCTATACAAAAAATATCGTAAATTATTGGGGTAATGTCGATCAATATATTGGAGGTATAGAGCATGCCGTTATGCACTTAATATATGCTAGATTTTTTACAAAAGTATCTAGAGATCTAGGGGTTCATAAATTTGATGAACCATTTCAATCTTTATTAACCCAAGGAATGATAAATAAAGTTCATCCATATTGTTCTAACTGCAATGCGTTCCTTATGGAAGCTGATTTAGAGCAAATGAAGTGTAAAATATGTGGTAACACGGATCTTATTCAAAAGTCCGTAAAGATGAGTAAGAGTTATGGAAATACCGTAGATCCTGGAGAGATCATTGAGAAATATGGAGCAGACGCTGCTAGATTCTTTATATTATTTGGAGCAAGCCCATCATCAGGATTAGAATGGTCTGAAGAGGGAGTAGATTATGCTTATAGATTCATTAAGAATACATATATTATGTTAACTGAACCTCCAGACGTTACAAGAGATAACCTAAATATTAGGGATACGTTAATCCAATATTATTTGAATTTATCTATCAAAGAATTCACAGAAAACATGAATAAACTCGCAATTAGAAATGCTGTTAATAATTTAATACAATTCACTTCAGAATTTGGTAAATACAAAAGTGAAGGTGTAAATAAAGAAATTTTCGAAGAATGTAGAAAAACGTTAGTTTTATTGCTTCATCCAATAGCACCTCATATGACAGAGGAAATTTGGGAAGTTCTTGGGAAGAAGGGATATGCGAGTTTAGCAACTTGGCCATCTTATAATAAAGAACTACTAAATAAAGAATCAGATTATAAATGGAAATTAATGAATAATATCTTAGAAGATATCAATAATATAAAAACAGTAATGAAAAAAGAAGAATTAAAATCCATTTCACTAATAATTGCTGATCATTGGAAATTGAAGTTTTATAAATCATTAATGTCATTATTAGAAGAAACTAAGAATCAAGGAGAAATTATGAAGAAATTAATGCAAGATAATGATAATAAAAAGTATAGTAAACAAATAGGTAAAATTGTGAGCAGGATTGTAAAGAATATAGGAAAATTTCCTAAATTTACTATATCATCTGATGATGAATATCAGTTCTTCGATGATATTAAACCTCTTATTGAAAAGAAGAATAATTGTACAGTCAATGTTATTTTTGAAAAAGATTCTAAAGAACAAAAAGCATCACAATCTCTCCCAGGTAAACCTGCTATTGTTATTATATAATAAATTATATGATTTTCTCCAATTTTCCCTTACAACCTAATTATTTTTTGTCGTATTTTATTAACTTAAAATTAAAAAAATTATTTTTATTCAGAAAACATTAAATCTAATTAAAAAATGGGTTTAATTAAATTCTAAGCAAATTTACAAGGGCTCTTAATACATATGACAATATATGAACTTAGTATTATCTCGACTACAGGATTCCCATATTATAATTCAATAATTAAACCAGTTCCTGAAGGCGTAAAAATTTTTCTTAGATTTTATGATTTCTCGAAAGATAAATCCACGGTTCACGAACAATTAGATCCGGAATCAAAATTCGATCTTACCGCTGGTTTAATATCCGCATTATTCGAATTTGCTCGAAATATTGATAAAAAAATTGAGAGGCTAGAATTTATAGCTAAAAAATCAACTGAAATTCCTAAAAAAAGTAAGGATGAAAACCCATTTGAAGGAGATGTATTAATTACAGCTCAAACAGAGTCATTTCTATTGCATAAATCAGTAAAAGAAAAAATTAAATTAATCTATAATAACTTTATAAATATCAAAACACCGCTTGACTCGGCTGATGCAATTTTAAAAAATGAAGAAAACAAAATTATTGAAATTTTAACTGATTTAAAAGCAAGAAATAATGTTTCAGATCATCAAAGTGAAATTAAACGCGCAGCAAATGATTTTTTAAGTGAAATGAAAGAATACGGTTTATTGGGTATATGTATAACCTCTTTTGATCTTTCTCCTATTGTTGTTTACGGAAAGAAATATTCTTTAAAAAATGTAAATGAAATTTTAAGACGTATAGGATTCATACCTGATATTGCTCCATTAGAATGGATCTATAGAACTTCATTTTTTTCTGATGATCAAATTCAAGTCTGTATTATTAAATCAGGAGTTGGGACAACGGTTGAAGAAACTCTATTTGAACCATATTTTTTTTTACTCTTTGCTGATCCACAAAGTTATTTTGGAGAATTTCCTCAAAAATTAACAGTAGCATTTAACAGCATACTTGGATAGAAGAGTGAAAAATCATTTCAATATCAATCAAAATTTCATTTTAAATAAGCAATAAAAACACTACTCTAATTAAATGTCTTTTCAGCGGCTTTTATTATATGAGCTAATGAATTTGCTTGAAGAGAAGCACCCCCAACCAAACCGCCATCAATATTCTTCTTCCCAAATAAGTCTTCAGCATTATCGGGTTTAATTGATCCACCATATTGGATTCTTATTAAATCAGCTGTTTCTTGATCAAATTTTTGGGATAATATTCCACGGATAAATACATGAATTTCTTCTGCTTGTTCTGGAGTAGCAGTTTTTCCTGTTCCTATCGCCCAAATTGGTTCATAAGCGATAACAGTCTGAATTATCTGATCTTTCTTGAGATCCTTAAAAGTTCTATCCATCTGATATTTAATTATCTCCTTAGTTTTGCCCGCTTCTCTCTCTTCTAGGTGCTCACCAATACAAACAATAGGTTTTAAACCGATATTCAAAGCTTTTTTTAATTTTTTATTAATCAAATCATCTGATTCATTGAATATGTTTCTTCTTTCACTATGACCAAGAATAACATATTCAGCACCTATTTCTTTTAAAAAATTTGGTGATATTTCACCTGTAAATGCTCCTTTTTCTTCAAAATACATGTTTTGAGCGCTTAATTTTATGTTAGTACCTTTTAAAATTTCATAGGCACCTATTAAACTAGTAAATGGTGGGGCTATCACAATTTCGACATTGATTATATGATTTATTAAAGGAATTAGCTCCTTGAGCATTTCTTTAGATTGTTCCGGAGTACCTCTATTCATTTTCCAATTTCCCCCAACTATTGGTATTCTCAATTTCTTTTACCTCAAATCATAATCAAATTTAAATATTGTAATTTTTGGCTATAATTCAATTAAGGTTTAGATACTATAAAATTCTAACGAATTATGTAAAAAAAAATAAAATCAAAAAGAAAATAGATAAGCTTATTCCGATTTCGGAAGTTTCTCGGGTAACTTAGTCGCTTCCAAAAGCTTTTTTACTTCATTTACATCAGGAGCCATTATTGCAGGTAAACCTAACTGTGTACGCCTCCTTTCTATAGCAGGTTGCATTGGGATTGCTTTTCCATGTTCTAAAACCGTTGAAGCTTGACCTGTATAATAAGCTGGCGCTTCTCCTCTTTCTACACTCAAATTTTTCAATATAATGAAAATCTCAGTTAACTCTACTTTTTGTGGGCAAACTTCATCACACGTATCACATACCGTACAACCCCAGATGCTAAAAGAATTTTCAGATCCAAATATTTTCTCCTTAAGTCCTAATAATGCATCTAAAATTAAGCGCCTTGGGTTATACTTACCTTCAGTAACCTGTGCTACTGGACACGCACCGCTACATGTAGCACATTGATAACAATATGCTAATGTATTGCCAATATCATTACCAAGAATCTGGTTTCTGAATTCAAAATCTATAGTTGCCATTTTAACAGATCAGTTTATCTTAATATTATTATCTAGTATAACTTATTGTCGATTTTAAAATTAATTCTTTTATTCTACAATTTTCAAATTAGAAATTGACATACATTTCTAAATCTTTATATTCAGTTTTTACGTGATTATATTTTTAAATTGTAAATGAAATTAATAAAAGCAATTAAATATTTATTCCCCTAAGTATAATACATAACAATTAAAATAATAAAAATCATAAAATTGAAATTAACATGACAAGTATCGAAGAACTAAAAGAATTTGGACTTGAAATTCCGGATACCATGAAAGAGGGAAAAGTTATTCTGGATGTCTACACTGAAATTTGAGTGAATTTCTCACACAAACAGGAATGGTGTGGACCTTGCAAATTCGTGAGCCCAATTCTGGAAAAATTAAAGCAGGAAGGCTTAATAAAATTATTGAAAGAAGATTTAGATAAGAATAGACCTCTCGGCGAAAGATTCGGAATTACAGCAATACCAAGTATTCTATTTTTCAAAAATGGAGAACTCTTAAACCATCCAATAGAAATTCAAGGTCAGATGCTTGTAAGGAACGGATTGATGGTGGGCGCTAGCGGGGAGGCTGTGATGAGAGAAATAATCTCTAAAATGTAGGTAATATGGGTCTTTCTTCATTTCAAATGATTATTTTTATTTCTTTTTCTTAATTAACTTACGTTAATATATCAATTAAATACGTAAATTTAGAGATCATTTTAATGAAATTAAAAGAGTATAATTAATTCTTAAGAAGTATATGAAAATCATACAAATAATCTGTTAATCAGATTAAAAATTTTTTATTTAATGAAATTTTTTCAATATTTAAATTAATTTAAGATTGTAAAATAGAACTATGAATTTTTCGAGGAAAGAATTGGTAAAAACAGATGCAACCATGAATCAAATGCGGAATAGCATTCATATCCTAGCAAGCTTCATGGAGAAAAATGGTGTTTCTGATTTAAAAGAAAGATTAAGGAAGATGGGACAAAATATAGCCAAAACCTTTATTCGATACTGGAAACCAACAGATTCGGTCAACATTTCTAATTTAAAAGATGTTATTACGACTATCTATCAAAAAATTCTGAACAGTTCTCCTTCAATTGAACTAAATGATGCTGAGAATTTGGTAAAAGTTCGAGATCATAATTGTGCTCTGTGTAAATATCATTACGATGATATAGAAATAGCTGGATGTGAGATTATATTGGGAATGGTTTCTGAAATCATTTCTCTTATTAACGAAGAATCTAATGGCATATCTTCTTTGATTTTTGAACCACATGAAGTAACAGAGTCTCGAGCCTATGGAAATAAAACATGTATTCAAGTATACAAATATAGAATAGGGGGGAGAGGCTAAAAATGGGCGCTTTTCAATGGTTAATGAAAAAAATTACAAAAGTTTTTGGTCGGTCTACTAATGCATTATTCTACACATTACTTTATAGGGAAATCCTTAAGGAAATCAATGAAGTAACTAAAAAGGAAGAAGATAGTCTTATTATTCTTAGAGAAATTGGGAGGAGAGCTGCATATGAATCGTGTGAGCGCCATTCAAATATTTTTAAATTTATGCCCGGATCTCCTAAAAAAGTTTTAGATTATTTTGAGATTCTGTGGGTTGTAGTATTTGGAAGGGAGTTAGATGATTATACTTATGAAGAAATTCCTAAAGAAGGTTCAAAATATAATGATTACATTGTAAAAATCAGTAAGTGCCCACTTTGTGCCGATTATGGTCAAGATAATGAAGACACATTTAATTTTAATAAATTGAAAGATAAAAAAACTGAAGGATTTGCATGTGGACTTTGTGGAATGCTAGAAAGTGTTGCTAATTTCATACTAAAAATAAAAAGGAATGATTATCGGATTCAAATAGTCGAGCAAGCTTGTATAGCGAAAGGAGGAGATTGCCTGCAATTTATCTGTAAAATCCATGACTATAAAGAATGGGAAAAACTTATGGATTCAAGAAGTAAAGAAAGAAATGCACTAGGAGTAAATTTAGGTGAAGATTTAGGAGAAGAAGACATAGTTCAAGAAACTAAACTTGATATTATAGATAAACTCCAAGATGTTATATCAATTGATAAATTAGAAGAGTATCTTGATGAGCCATTAGAAAGTATAAAAGAAAGAGTTTCTGATATTATAAGAGATAAACTAAACATGGAACCTGACCATTTTTTTGATTACTTTAGAAATTATGAGGATGATATGATCAAGATTATTGGTTATTTAGGAATTCATCTTTTAAATGAATATGGAGGCCTGTTAGAAAAATCTCTCAAGAATGAGTGGTTCTCAAAAGTTTTTGGATATATATTTAGACAACTTAAAGAAATGACATTATTATTTATTCCACTAGATGTAATCCGAGATTACAACGAATTGCTAGTCAGTTTTCTGGATGGTTTAGCACCCCCAGAAATGGTCGACAATGTTAAACAATTTACAGGAAGAGATACAATAAATTACCTATTTGAAGGTGCTCAAATGGCTCTTGAAAACTTAGGTATTGAGTTCTCCGAATTAAAAGAAAATGTTTGGGAAGAATTAAAGAAGGAAAGAGAGAATGGTTTGATTTCCTCTGAGACTACACCAATTGATAAAACTCGCGAAAGAGTACCTCAAATTATTAGCATAATTCAAGAAATCTTGATGATATTTAATGATATTCTTACTTTACCAATTAGAGTTCTAATATCCGAAAGTCATTATGGATTAAAAACAGCAATTAATTCTGTGGTCTCTGAAGAAGAAGGTTTATATGGTTCTATAAGGGAGAGGTTTGATAAAATATTTGATCAAATCGAAGAAATTCGAAAATAGAATTTTAAAACTCTTTTTAAATTTTACTTTTTTTTAGATTTTTAAGCTCTAATAGATATTTCGGGATTGACTTAAATTTGTTATTTTGCAAATTTAAAAGACTTGTCATAAAATTTCTTAAATATTTCGTATTTATAAGCTTCTTTAATAAAATAGAATTTGATGAATATACCATCAACTTAATGAATGTTCAATCTAATAAATCAGCAATCTTATTTGAGACGCTTTGAATGTTAAGAAAGACCATACCGAGAGAGGCATCACTTTTCGCGAGAGTACATAAAATAGCGTTTTCCCCGGCTTTAGACAGTATAATGATGCCGTCAACACCTTCTATTAGTATTCGCTTCAAATCTCCTCGAGCAAGCTCTTCTACGGCGCGTTCAGAAACGCTTAGAATAGCTGCACTCATCGCTGAAACTATACCATCATTTATATCTCTCGCAAGCGCAGAGCATATTGGAAGCCCTTGAACGCTTACGATAGCTGAGCCCTGAATATCCGGATTTACAGCTTCCATTTGGCGTAATAGGTCAGTGAGTTCAGCGATATTTTCACTCAAAGATTAATCAACATGAATAAGATATTTAATATTCTAATAATAAAATTATATTATAAAATTATTTTTATTTTTGATCTAATTTTAATGTTAACTTTAATATTAAAGTTAATACTTATTTAAAAAATATTTTTATCAAAATCCACATTAGTAATTTTAATGACCGAGAATAAAAAGTCAAATAGTGAAACACAAGAAAAAAAAAGTAAGGAAGATTTAGAAAAAGAAGAAGAAGAACGAATTAAATTAGAATCACTTAGAAAAGCAGGAAAAATCTCTAAGGACGTAAAAGAATATATTAAACCCAGAATCAAGGTGGGAACCAGTGCTTTAGATATTGTTTCAATAACTGAGGCGAAAATTGAAGAATTAGGTGGTTTGTGTGCTTTTCCTGTAAATTTATGTATAAATAATATTGCAGCACATTATACTTCTCCCTTAAAAGATGATGGGTTAATGATTAGTGCGGATGATTTAGTTAAAATTGATTTAGGTGTACATATCGAAGGATATATAGTCGATACTGCATTTTCAGTTAATTTTAACGAAGATGAATCACTTGAAAATATTATACAATCCACGGAAGTTGCTCTTGATGCGGCAAAAATGATGGTAAAACCAAAAGTAAATACAAAAGATTTGGGGAAAAAAATTGAAGATATTGTCCGGGGTTTTAAATATAACCCAATAAAAGAACTTGGTGGTCATCAAATTGAGAGATGGACGGTTCATGGTAAAAAACAATTACCTGAATTGGGTTCTCAAGGAGGAGATATAATGGAGGAAGGTGAAGTTTTCTCGATAGAAATATTCGCTAGTACAGGCGAAGGTTCTGTTCATAATACTCAATACTCACATATTTATGAATTTAATCCATATTCTGGGAGAGTACCTTTACGCAGAAAAGCTTCTAAGCAACTATTGGGTTATGTTAATAAAAATTATAAAACTCTACCGTTTGCTGAAAGATGGTTAGGTAAAGAATTTAGGATGGGGGTAGCATTTGGGCTTCACGAGTTAGTACAACAAGGAAAGTTACAAGCTCATTTTGTATTAGCAGAAAAAAAAGGAGTTTACGTGGCTCAATCTGAGGAGACGATTTTAGTTACAGAAGATGGATATGAACAAATAACTTAAAATAGTACAATCTCTTAAAAAATGCAGAATATTTTTATATCTCATGGAAAAGTTGAAAATCTGCCTTGTTTCTCTAACTATCGCTCCAGATAGTCAAGATGGAGCCGGAAAGTTTTTTAGAGGTATTTTTGATTACCTTAGAAGACAAGGACACAATGTTAAACTTATTACAGGAAAATGGAATACTGATCTCAAGGATTCTGATATTATTCAGTTTGATTTAATACCAAGACGTTTTCTTTGGGCCCCCCAATTTATACTGAAAGCGGTTAAATACATTAATACTCATGATTTTGATATTTTTCATGGAAATGCACCTAAAGGGACTTTACCTATTATATTATCTAACAAAAAAAAATTCATAACAACCATACATGATTTGGGTCCCTTTGAAACAAGTTTTACTAAAATTCCTATTGAGAGATATTTAATTAAATTTGCTACACAAAAAGCAACGATAATTTCTACAGATACTGATTTCATTAAAAAAGAGATAGGATATTTTATGCCAAAAGTAGATCCTGATAAGATTTATACTCATTATGTTGGTATAGAAGAAAAATTTAAACCATATCCAAGAGAAGCAGAGATTTTAAAAGAGAAACTGAATATAGAAGGACCAGTACTTTTATATATTGGCAGAATTGCGTTCTATAAAGGTGTTGATGATATCATTACGGCTTACAAAATTGCGAAGAAAGAGGTTCCTAATCTTAACTTAGTTATTGGGGGGAGGCCTGATTTTAAGATGGAAAGAAAATATGAAGAATGGAAAGTCAAATACAAAGATATTCATTTTATTGGTTTTGTCAAAGAGCAGGAACTACCATATTATTATACTTTGGGTGATATTTTCATCACATATTCTTATGCTTCAGAAGGATTTGGTTTGACCCCGATTGAAGCGATTGCATGTGGAACACCTGTAATTTGTTCTTCAATGATAGCATATAAAGAAATTTTACAAGATAATGCTATCTTTGTCCCTCCGAAGAATCCTAATCAATTAGCTAGAGAAATTGTAAATTTATTAAAAGATGAGTCAAGAAGTAAATCTTTAGTAGAAAATGCTCAAAGTTACATAAAGAGATTTACATGGAATTCAGTGGGGAAAAAACTCGAAAAAATCTATTCTAAACTCTTATAATAGTCGATTTTCTCGAGAACATCTATTTTATTATGAGTTTTTTATATTTTATTCAATTTTTTTTTAACAAATTTAAAACAAATTTCAATCGGATTTTCATATTGATTAATTTTCTCTTTGATTGGAGTTATCTTAAATCTTTCAGGTGATGGCCCCTGAGCTAAGATTTCAATTGTTCTTTCAATAATTTTATCGGGGCTTTTAATATGCTCTAAAGGAAACCCGTTCTTTATTAAAAACTTCTCCTGAGGCGCGGATTCACCTGGAAAGAATTCTATGCTAGGAACATTCAAAAGACTTGATTCTCTTACGATTGTCCCTCCACCACTAATAATTAGAGATCCATAGAAACATAAATCAACTATATTTGGTAAGTATTGAGTAATTATGATATTTTTTTCTTTCCTTAATTCTTTCAATTTTTTCAAAAGAAATCCTTTTTGCTCTTCAGATCTAACTAAAAGGATATATTTATGATTAGGGAATTCTTTATAAATAGATGGGACAAATTTGCTTATCAATGTCTCAGCGGGGTTAAGTTTATCAATAAAATAACTAGCATGAGCAGGTTCACTTCTTATTAAAAGAAAGTTACCTTTTTCTAAATTAAACTTATCCAAGACATCTGGATTGGGATTATATTCTGATAACCATGCGATTTCATCCAAACCATTGTAGCGAATTATTTTCTTTGG
>JAHQWI010000165.1 GCA_029856085.1 Promethearchaeia archaeon
AGATATAGAAGATGAGTCTGATTCAAAAAGTGTTATAAAACCTGAAGAAGTCAAACTACTTGAAGAGAAGGAACATTTTGAATTAGACTATTTTTCCAAAGAAGAAACTCTTGAAAAAGTTAAAAATTTAGAGAAGGAACTCACAGAAATTAAAGACAAATCCCAAAAATTACAGAAAGAAAACGATGACTCTAAAAATAAATACATGCATTTACAAGCTGAATTTGAAAATGCTCAGAAGCGCTGGAATAAATCTCGACAAGATTTAAAAACTCAATATACTGCTTCTGTCTTGAAGAACTTCTTGCCTTTATATGACTCGTTTAAGAAAGCTATTAATAGTGCGAATGAAACTGAAAAAAATATACTTAATGGTTTTTATAGTCAATTTATGAATATTTTCAAATCATATGGGGCTGAACCAATTGAGGTTAAACTTAATGATGCCTTCGATTATAGCCGACATGAAGCGTTAACAACAGTCGAAAGAGAAGACTTACCAGAGAATAGCATTGTCGAAATCATTCAAGATGGTTTTAAGTATGGTAAGGAAGTTATACGTTATACTAAAGTAGTAGTCTCCCGAAAACCTAAACCTCCCGAACCAGAACCCAAGGAAGAAGTAGTTGAAGAAGTAGAAGCTGAAGGATCTGATTTAGAAGAAACTGAGGTTCTTCTTCAACCTCATGAAAAAAAAGTTAAAGAAAAGAAGTCAAAGAAGCATAAAAAAGATAAGGAAAATGAAAAATCGGATTAAGCCATAATTATCCTAATTAATTGGACATTTTTTGAATTGAACCTAAAAGAATATTAATTTGATTTACATAATTTACATAATCCCAATTTAATAATAAATTGGAGAAATTTATACTAAAAAATTAAAAAATTTTACTAACTATAGGTGAAAAATAATAGGATTAAGATTGGCTTCAGGAATGGCTATAACTGCCTTATTTGCACTTCTTTACGCAGTTGTGTTTGTAATTAGTGTATGGTTCTTGCCCTCTAACTTATTCGGCTTAATGTTCATGGTTGTGTTCACTTTGCTTATCATCTTGGCTCAATATGGAATATCGCCTTACATAATTCAGTGGATTTATAGAATCGATTGGATTCCTTATGAAGAATTCGCTGCGCGCTTTCCTCATATGACAGATTCTCTCAATAAAGTAGTAGCATATAACGGTATAAAGATGCCCCGGCTTGGTATTGTTCATGATCTAAATCCAAATGCTTTTACTTTTGGTCACACCAAAAATAACGCTAGAGTTGTAATTACGGACGGCATATTAGAATATCTGAATGAAAAAGAGCAGAATGCGGTTTTTTCACATGAATTAGGTCATGTAGTGCATTCGGATTTCATAATTATGACGATTGTCTTTGCGATACCATTAGTATTGTTAACAATTGCGAGGTGGGCTTATTACACAAGTTTGTTTTCAGGAAGAAGACGTTCAAGTAATGACGATGCTAACGTTTTATATCTTTTATTAATTGCGGTCGCAGTGTTATCCTACATTAGCTACTATTTAGGATATTTAATATCACTAATGGTAAGTAGGGTTCGTGAGTATTACGCTGACCAACATGCAGCAGAAGTGTTGGAAGATCCGAATGCTTTATCAACAGGTCTAGTTAAGATTGCTTACGGATTATTAGTCGACAGAGATATTAAAGTAGATGTTAAAGAAAGAAATAGATCAAAAGTTCGAGCCCTTAGGGGATTAGGAATTTTTGATCCAAACACAGCAAAAGGTTTAGGTATTATAAGTGTAACTACTAAAGGAGTTCTATCTATGGATGCTATTCAAGCAGCTGCAGCATGGGATTTATATAACCCTTGGGCAAAATATTTCCAAGCTTTATCTACACACCCATTACCCGCAAGAAGAATCCAACGTTTAAATGAACAGTGCGAATTTTACGGTAAAAAACCTGAGATTGATTTCTCTCAATCAAAAGAAATTGCAGAACAACAAGCAGGAAAAACATTGTGGGATCAATTCCTCTGGGATATATTTATGAAGGCACTTCCTACTCTTATCTTTGTTGCGCTACTTGGAGTAACAATTGTAACATTGATCCGTAGCCTCGTTGAAATACCATTTTTAGATTGGAAAATTATTCTGTTAATGTGGGCAATTGGATTATATTTAATTGGCTTTGGTTCGATAATAAAAATAAAGTATATGTATAAGAGTGGTTTTGAACCGAAAAAAGTAGTTGACCTCGTAACTAATGTAAAAGCAAGTCCAATGAGATCAGTACCTGCAATTATAGAGGGAAAGATAGTTGGAAGAGGAGTTCCAGGATATTACTTCAGCGATGATATGTATTTTCAGGATTCAACTGGACTGCTTTACGTGGATTATCGGTTCGGCATTGGCATTGTAGATATGATCTTCGCCCTTAGAACTGTTAGAAGAATTGTAGGACAACGAGTCAGAATAAAAGGATGGTATAGAAGAGGACCATCACCATATATTCAAGTAGATACTATTGAAACAGAAGAAGGACGTCGACATAGAAATTATGCGAAGCATTTACGATATTTCTGGGTAGTTTTAGCATTTATAATAGGCTTGGTTTGCCTTTATTATTGGTTTATAATATAAAATCATTTTTTTTCTTCATTTTATATTTTTATTTTTTTCATCATTAAAGATATTCAAATTCCTAACTCTAAGTATTTGGAACTATCTATTGAATCAAACCTAAAAGGTTAATAGGATTGTTTTGCTTTATTACATAATTATAATTAGAATAAGCAAATAAAATAAAAGTTTTATTTAATAAACTAAAAAAGGGAATTCTATAATTAAAATAACTAGATTCCTGAAAAAATAAGTGAGGTAAACATACAATGAGTGACGAGCCACAACTCCCCCCAATCCCCGCGGTGGGAGATATATTAGACCGAAAGAAAAGGTTTGTTGAGAAAAAGCATAGTATTGTAAAATGTGGTGCATGTCAAGCTGATTTCTCTAGATTATTCAAAGCTGGAGATTTTGTATTCAAAAAACTCACAGATGAAGAATGCGAGAAATGCCATAAGAGTAAATCTCTAACAATAACAGAAATTTATTCTGAATGGATTGATCCAAAAAAGAAATCCTAATTGATTGATCTATTTCTCAAAAAAAAGTTTTAAAATTTCTCCCGCTAAAGAATAAGGATCCAAAGACTTTTTAATTGCTTTTTCAATAAATTCCTCAATTTTATTATTAGAGTGTATTAATTCTTCGGCTTTTTTGGTTAATTTGTGTTTTAAAATCTGGATTGTTTCGTTTTTAATTCGATTTTTCATATAATTTGAGATAACTCCTGAATCTTGTAAAAATGTTTTGTGTTTATTTATGAGTTTGAGTAGATTATCAAAATTTTCTCCTGTTTTTGAGTTAACCTTCGTGATTTCTGGTGTCCATTTATCTATTTTCATAAATTTATCACCAACACCTTCAGATTCATACTTGTAGCTTTTCTTAAATTCTAACATTTGCATGATATCAGCCACTTTTTTATCTGCTCCGGGCAAGTCCATCTTGTTAACAACGAAAATATCAGTAATTTCCATTATGCCTGCTTTAATTGCTTGGATTTCGTCTCCTAATCCAGGAACTACTAAAACCACTACAGATTGAGCAGATTTAAAAATATCAACCTCTGATTGTCCAACACCGACAGTTTCAACAATTATTATATCACATCCATAAACATCTAATATTTTGATCACATCTTCAGTAGCCCTTGCTAAGCCACCCAATTGTCCTCGATTAGCCATACTTCTAATAAAAACATTATCTAACGAAAAATATTGTTTCATACGAATTCTATCTCCCAAGAGTGCTCCTCCTGTTAAAGGAGAAGTTGGATCAACACAAATGATTCCAACTTTCTTACCTAAGTCGATATAACTCTTAGTTAAAGTTGAAATAAAAGTGCTTTTCCCACTACCAGGTGATCCAGTTACACCTAAAATGTAGGCTTTGCCCGTGTGCTGATAGATGGAATTTATAATTACTTCAGCAGCTTCGATATCATTTTCTACAATAGTAATTAACCTTGCAGCAGCACGAGTATTGCCTTTTATTAAGCTTTTAGTTAAATCAGAGTAATCCATTATTTTGTTATCTTTTTAGGTTGTTTTTCACAAATTCAACAATCGTGCTCAAATTAGTTCCTGGTCCGTAAAATCCCTTCAAACCCTGTTCCTCTAAGAAAGGCTTATCTTCGTCAGGGATAATACCTCCAACAGCAACAAGGACATCATCGATACCTTGGTCCTTCAATTTTTGCATAATAATAGGACAAAGAGCATTATGAGATCCTGATAATATACTTAACATTACTGCATCAGGATCTTCCTGGATGACAGTATTTACAATGTCGTCAGGGGTTTGATGGATACCTGTATAAATAACTTCCATCCCCGCATCTCTTAAAGCTCTTGCGAGAACTTTAGCACCTCTATCATGCCCATCTAATCCAGGTTTACATACAAGAACCTTTATTATTTTATCTTTAGACATTTAATTTCACCAATTTAAAAAATTGAATCTTCAAAATAAGTTCCAAAAACTTCTTTTAATGTATTAATAATTTCTCCAATAGATGCATAAGCTCTGATAGCATCCATAATATAAGGCATTAAGTTTTCTGTTCCTTTAGCGGCTTCTTTCAATTTTAATAGATTTTCTTGAATCTTATCGTTATCTCGTTCTTGTTTTATTTTGATTAATGTATTCACCTGTTCTTTCGCAACTTCCTCATCAATTTTCAATAAAGGGACAGTACATGGTTCTTTTTGTTGATATTGGTTTACAGCGACTATTGTTCTTTCTCTGTTCTCAATTTCTTGTTGATATTTATAGGAGGCATTTGCTATTTCCTTTTGAAAGAAGTTGGCTTTTATTGCAGGAATAACCCCTCCTAATTCATCGATCTGCTGAAAGTAATTCTCAGCTTCTTCTTCCATCTTATTTGTAAGCCATTCCACATAATAAGATCCAGCTAAGGGATCAACTGTATCAGTTACTCCTGATTCGTGTGCGATGATTTGCTGTGTCCTTAAGGCTATTTTTACAGCATTTTCAGTCGGAAGACATAAAGCTTCATCAAAAGAATTTGTGTGCAATGATTGAGTTCCTCCTAAAACAGCAGCTAAACCTTGAAGTGTTACTCGCACCATATTATTTTCAGGTTCTTGGGCAGTTAAAGAAACCCCCGCTGTTTGAGTATGGAATCGTAGTCTGAGGGATTCTGGCTTTTTTGCTCCATATTTGTTTTTCATATGCTTAGCCCAAATCCTTCTAGCAGCTCTATATTTACATACTTCTTCAAAGAAGTTGTTATGAGAATTAAAGAAAAAAGACAACCGAGGAGCGAAAGCATCAACATCCAAACCTCTTTCGATTGCAGCTTCGACATAAGCAAAACCATCAGCTAAAGTGAAGGCTAACTCTTGAACTGCAGTTGAACCCGCCTCTCGAATATGATATCCACTTATACTGATTGTATACCATTGTGGAACATGGTTGGTACAGTATTCTATCGTGTCCACAATTAAACGCATCGATGGTTCTGGGGGATATATCCATGACTTCTGCGCGATATATTCCTTTAAAATATCATTTTGAATAGTCCCTCTCAATTGCTCAGGAGAATGGCCTTGTTTTTCGGCAGTCACTATGTACATTGCTAATAAAATTGACGCTGGGGCATTAATAGTCATGGATGTACTAATCTTCGATAGATCTATACCATCAAAGAGTGTTTCCATATCTTTCAGTGTATCAATCGCTACTCCTTCCTTTCCAATTTCTCCCAAAGCCTTTTGATCGGTTGCTTCAATACCATAAATTGTGTGTAAACTAAAAGCAACGCTTAATCCAGTTTGACCATGTTCGATTAAGAATTTATAGCGGTTGTTAGTCTGTTCAGCAGTTCCAAAACCAGCAAATTGTCTCATAGTCCATAATCGGCCTCTATACATATTAGGATACGCTCCTCGAGTAAAAGGATATTGTCCGGGAAACCCTAAGTCTAGTTCATAATTAAGCTCTTTAACATCATTTGGAGTATAGAGACGTTTAATTTCTATATCAGAAAGATTTTTAAAACTTTTTCTTCGCTCTTTTTTGGTTGGATAAGAATTTTGCCATTCTTCCATATCTTCTTTAATTTTATCAAATTCTGCCATAAAAATCGTTTTATTGAAGTATTTTGATTCTTAATAAAATTACATAAAATTGATTAATCTCAAATAGATAAGATTTTATAATTATATTAATTTTTTTTAAAGATTATCTAATTGATAAAATACATTGAAATAAAAAGGAAGTTAATTTACCCCAAAAAATTCTTTCTAAAAACTTCGTTGGGATCAAGTTCTCTTTCAGTGAGAAGTCTTATTGCCTGTTCTCTAGGATCTTTCGGAATATTTTGTTCTCCATCGCGAAGTACCAAATAACTGGCATTTTGTTTACATTTATGTGCACATACACCACAGCCTATGCATCTATCTGGATTGAAAATAACTTTCTTATCTTCAAGTTCAAGTGCGTTCATCGGACAGGATCTAACACAAACACCACATCCAGTACACTTTTCTTCATCAGTATCTCGTATATAATTTGAAGGTTGGTGTCCTCGTGGAACTATTCCAGGCATATTTACCACGGACTCTAAGTACAAGCAACAACAGGAACAACAGTTACAAATAGTATCCATTCGACCCTGTGTATTAGAAATTCCATGAACCAACCCCGCATCAGCAGATCGTTTTAGTATTTCTAATGTTTCTTCTTTTGTAATTTCTCTGCCTAATCCATTTTCTACACAATATTTACCAAGGGTATCAAAATGTAAACACCTTTCCAATTCATGTTCACATTCTTCAAAATCAGAATCAAGATTATGTCTATGACTACATGGACATTTTGATACAGAATAGTATTTGAAATTATCAACAACTTTTATAATATCCTCATATGGTACAACTTGACGAGTATCATTAATAGTTTCATTTATTGGAATTGCTCGGAGTCCCTGAGTTGGGTGGTCTAAAAACTCTATAGCAAAAGCATCAATATAATATTGATTTAGGTAGGGTGAGATCTTTCGATTAAATTTATTATCTTCCCCCTTCCAACCAATGGATCTATAAAATATAAAATTTGAATCACAAAGTGAATAACGAATCTTAGATCCATCATCATAACGAAAAACAATACCTTTTCTAGCAAAAATCTCTAATTTTTCTGTAAGTTCTTTTACAGGTATCTCTAATTTCTCGGAAAGTTGCTCTGCGGTATGTCCTATAAAAGGAATCTTCGCAAGGAATTGAGCTTCTTCGGGTGTAAACGCTATTTTAAGAAGAGGCATAAGTTGTTTGGAATCAGGTAAACGAAAGATCCAATTATTAAAACGTTCAATGAGATCTTTATAATATTTAGTTTTTGACATTATAACCATCTTTAGCTAGAGTAACTTTTGATTTTGATAAATGCTAGATGCTATATAAAAATCATTATTGACCCATAAAACAATTTGATTTTAATTTCATTTCATCTAATTTAAGATTAATAAATAATAAAAATCATAATTAACCATGAGTAAACTTATCTATCTTGGATGTTTAAGCACTCGACTCTATGATTCTACTTGCAAAAATGCAATTAAAATAATCCAGTTCTTAGATAGTGAATATCAAGTAATAGAAGACCCTCCTTGTTGTGGTTCTTTAGCATTTAACATGACTTCAGATGATGTTATGAAAAAGCATGTTGAATTCGTGAACGATTGGTTTAAAGCAAATAAAATCACTGAGCTAGTAACAATTTGTGCGGGATGTTATTCCTATTTTACTCGTTATTATAAAGAGTTTTTAGACTCTGAATTTACGGTCAAAATTCAACATTTCCTCCAATTTTTAGCCGAACCTGAAAACTTACATAAATTAAATTTAAAATATTCAGGAAACAATCTAAAAGTAAATTATCATGACGCATGTCATCTTAGAAACTCATCTGTTCCAGTAATTGAAGAGCCAAGAATAATATTAAACTCAATTGATAACATTGAATTAATAGAATCAGTTTATAATAAAACTAAAAGTATTTGTTGCGGTGCAGGAGGAGGTGTTTATTCAATTTTTAAGGAAAATAGCGATTATAACGCAAAGACAATTTTTGATAATATGAAAAAGGGAAAAGCGCTATTAACTGCTTGTCCTTTTTGTTATACAGCATTGAACCGAATAAGAGATGAGAATAATATTAAGAAACCTGTTATTAAATTTGAGGATTTTATAGTTAAATTAATAGAGGGAGTTGATCCTATAAGTTGAGTGATAAAGGAAAAGAACTTTATAATAAAGTTAAAAGTAAGATAGATACTACACAAAAAGAAGGGACACTAGAAAATAAATTCGGAATGTTTTGGAAACTCGCATCAAATATGAAATTCCGACAACATGAGCTAAGATACCTTTATGAAGATAGTAGTCGCGAATTTGTTGAAAAGTATAGAGATCAACTTATTGCAATGAAAGAGGAATTCATTCAAAACATGGATTTTTATGTAGAAAAATGTATAAAGGTAATGCAAGAAGCAAATAATATGACGGTTTATTTGGCAAAAACCAATGAAGAGGCTCAAGATATTTTTATGAAGGAAATTGGAGAGACTAAGGTAATCTATAAATCGAAGTCAAACGAAGCAAAAGATATTGGAATTATCGATGTTTTAAAAAAAAATAACATTAAGATTAAAGAAACGGATCTAGGGGATGTTCTTGTTCAATTATTTGATTATAAATTACCTAGTTTTGGAATAGGCCCCGGTGCTCATTTTACCCGAGAAGACATTGTTGCAAAAATAAAAGAGGTTCATGGTGTAGAACTAGAACCAAAAGCTAGCGCAATTGTCAAATTTTATCGAGAAACTTATCGTAAAGAACTACTTAATGATGTAAAAGTATCATTAACTTCTGCTAATGTGATTTCTGCTGAAGATGGTACAATTTTACTTGGTGAGAATGAGGGAAATATAAGTTTGTTAACACGAGCAACTGAAAAGCACATTGTCGTATGTGGAATTACTAAAATCGTACCCACTATTTTAGATGCTGTACTTGTAGCAAAACTACAAACAAGAATAAATAATGTGTCATTTAGTTACATTAGCCTTATTGCGGGACCTTCAAATACTTCTGATGTTCAAGGTGAAAGAGTCCTTGGGATGTATGGTGCTAAAGAGGTTGTTGTAATTCTTGTGGATGATTGGCGTACAAAGGCATTGAAAAAAGATAAAATTTATAAAGATCTTCTAAAATGTGTGGGTTGTAGAACTTGTAATTATGCGTGTACAGCTTCACGGGCATTTGGCAATATATTTGCTTCAAAATATGGATTAGGGGCTGATGGCATTATCCGAGATTACATTCACAATGGGATTGAAGCTGCGGTAAAAGATGGGCTCTTCTTGTGTACAGGTTGTGAAAATTGCCGCCATTGGTGTCCCGTATCTGTAAATTTAGGTGAAATTATGAAATCTATTAAGAAAGAAGCAACTAAAGCAGGTTTATGCCCACCCCCTTTAATGGAGTATCAACAGAAAATACTTAAGGAGAAAAATCCCTTTAAATAATCAAAGGGATCTTACATTTTTTACATAGCATAATAATTCTGTTCTTAAAATTTTGATAGAAGCGTAAGCTCTGCCATTTTAAGAAAAATATCATGAGTAGTCTCTCTTTTAAATGTTGAAGTTTCAAAAAATGGAGCATTTAACTCCTTTGAAAGACGTTTTGCTTGAGATAAGGGTATTCTCCTCTCCTCTTTGGAAGAATTTTTGATTCCAACTAAAATACGTGGAATTCCTGAAAGTCCATATTTTACGGCTGTAGAATACCAATTGTTTACGTTCGAAAAGGAACTTGACCGAGTAACATCATAGATTAGCATCATTCTTTCTGCTCCATTAAAATATGGACGATGCAGCATGTAAAACTGCGGTTGTCCAGCAATGTCCCAAATCATCAAGCTCACATTTGTATCCTTTCCCATGTTATATTTTTTTCTGACAAAGAAAGAGAAAATTCAACTTGATATTGCCTACTAAATAGGATCGACCCTAGCATTCCTTAAGAAATAAAACTTATTTTGAACGATCTAAAATAAATTCCCCTAACTTTCCATATTTCTTAACGTTGTTATACAAGTTTGGAGATTTCTCTTCTAAATATACCTTAAATGTATCCCAATCTTCTTTTTTTTCTTCAGATGCTTCCTTTATTATCATTTTCATGGCTTCGAAATTGCTGGGATAGATTAACTCATCATTTACTCTATTTGCCTCATCAGATAGAACAAACAAGTAATATTCATTTAAATCTTCAGGATTCAGTACTCCTGGTGGCTTATTTCCATCACCAGCTCGCCTCCCTCTCAACAGTTTTGTATCTACCTGCATAGGAAGTATCATATTTACAAGTATATTTTCTTTTTTATACTCCGTTGCTAACTCTCTTTGCAATCCTACGACCCCATATTTCGACGCTGTATATGAGGAAAATCCCCCCATCACCGAGGGATAAACGGCACTTCCGGTTATTATGAACCTTGCTTTATCATTCTTATCATCTCTTTTAAAATAGGGATATGCGGCTCTAAAAGTGTAAAAAACACCTAAAATATTAGTATTAATGACCATTTCAAATTTCTCTGGAGGTACTTCATGAACACTTGCCCGCCACGATGCTCCAGCATTAGCAATTACACCGTTTAATTGACCAAGTTCACCATGAAATGTCATAAAAGTTTCTAAAACTTCAGGTAATCTTGTGATATCTGCGGACTTTATTATACATTTTACATCAGTCCCTAAACCTTTGATTTCCTCTTTCACGGTATTTAACTGTTCAATCGTTCTTGAAGTTAATCCAACATTTGCTCCCTCTTTAGCACACGCTATTGCTACGGCTCTCCCAATGCCTCTACCTGCGCCGGTAATAACAATATTTTTTCCTTTTAACAACATGGTAAGATTACTAATTGCAATATAATTTATATATTAATTAAAAACGTAAAAAAGATTTTAAATTTTAAGTGAATTTAAGGAATGAATTCAAACTGCAGCTTTATACGCTTCATTAATTGCTGAACATCCACTGCACCTAACGCACCCTGCTCGATTCTTTAATGGGTTAACTCCATATTGTATCATCAATTCCGCTGTTTTGGTATAGATATCTAACAATTCGTTATAATCAGTAATGGGTAGATCTTTTTTTCTAGGGATTGATCTCACAGGGGTGATATAGGGGATAACTCCAATTGAAACGACTTTTTCTACATCTCTAAGAAACTTCACTTTATTTTCACCAAATCCAGTCAAAATATAACTACTAACTTGATTTGTTCCAAATACTTCAATAGCATGCTTCCAATTGTTTTCATATAATTTATGCGAAAGGTGAAATTTTCCAGGAGTAATGTCTCGTCTTAAATTCTCATCAAGAACTTCAATATGGATGCCAATTGTATCTGCTCCTGCTTCTTTTAATCTATTAATATATTCTAAGTCTTCTAAAGCTTCAATTTGTATATGTAATGGGAGATCAGCATGATTTTTTTTAACTCCTTTTAGTAATTCAATATAACGATTTGCTCCCTTATCAAGTGTTTCATCTGTCCCACTTGTTAAAGTCATATGATTGCACCTCCCTTCCTTTTTAGCAGCATTTATGACTTCTGACATCTGTTTGGCATTTTTTTCTACTATAGTTGAATCATTTTGTAAACTTATTTCAATACCACAAAAAGAACACGCTTCACCACATCCCCAATATACACACTTTTGATAAATGGTGCTTGCAAGACAATCAATTCCATGCACTAAAGCAATCTTTTTCATTGGTATTCCATCTGAAGTTTTAAATTCAGGACTATAGAAACGAGGATTTCGGATTAGTTTCAATCGTCCAAACAATTCATTTCTATTTTCATTATAGACCTGGAAGTAGCCTTCTTTATTCTCTTTTAATGACAATTCTGTTTTTTTAGGATTATTCCATAGAGCAATATTTATTAAGGTAAGTCCATCTTCTAGTAAAAAATATCTCCCTCCAGAGGGACCAGCTCCTCCTTTTCTACCATAATCGATATTTATTCCTTGAGCTTTATAATGTTCGATTAATCGCTCATCTAGATATAAACCTTTACAAAGTAATTCCGTTTTAATCTTTAACGCTTGATGATTATCTATCATTATTTTTGATAAAAAGTAAAATTAGTATAGAATTACTTGAGCAATATTTTAGAATTATTAATATAATAAAATTTTTTAATTAATCTTCATGGAATTTAAATATCTAACTTATTTAACTTTAATTTTTATCAAAAATAACTTTAAATAAATCGACACGAGTGAATTAAAAATGGCTAGCAAACGTCCTTGGCATTGTTATAGTAAATGGACGAGGAGACCATACCAGCATAAGAGATCTGCAAATCATCGTAGGGAATATGCTCGTGGAGGCTCTCAGTCTAAGATTGTACGCTTCTGGGGTGGGAATAAAGATATTGATTGGCAAGATTGGGAGCTTGTAGTGGGTCTTAAGGTTAACAGACAGATTCAAATCTCCTCTAATTCACTTGAAGCAATTAGGATTACGATAAATGGGGTTCTTCAACGTAAATTAGGAAGACTAAACTATCGATTACGAATACGACCCAAGCCTTTTCAAAAAATTCGAGAGAATCGTATGTTAGCTTTTGCAGGTGCAGATAGAGTGCAATCAGGCATGAGAAATTCCTTTGGTCGATCAATGGGCGTGGCTGCCCGAGTTAGAGCAGGACAAGTTATTGTTGATATTGGAACTCATATAAGAAATCTTTCATTAGTAAGAGATCGCCTCCGCGTTGCTTCTATGAAAATATCGAGCCCCTGTCAAATTGTTATTCTAAATTATAAATCTCCTGAACTTTTGAAACGATCAGGCTTACCTTTGTATGATGCTAAGAAAAGAAGAGAAATACCTTTTTATGAAATGGAATTTGCAACTACATAAAATCTTTTTTGTACTTGCATTAAAATTATTTTTAAATGATAAAATTAACTTAGTTGAATTATAAACTATAATAAATTGTGTATATTCTTAAAATTAATAAATACTAAAACCATTTGAATATTAAACTTGAAAAATCTCGAGCCCTTCTTTAATCCTAACAGTATTTTAATAGTTGGTGCTTCAAGAAAAGCCTATACTTTTAGTTATACCATTCTAAAAAACCTCTTAGAGATTTTTTACAGAGGAAAGGTGTACATCTTAAATCCTAATGCTGATGAAATTTTGGGTGTAAAATCCTATCATTCAATAGAACAATTACCAGAGATCCCAGAAATAGCTGTTATCGTTCTTGGTAAAAATATACCTTGTATATTTGAAAAGTTAGCAAAATTTGGGATTAAAAATATTGCAATTGAATCTGAATTAAGAATAGATACCACTGATCCAGATTTGATAGAAAAATTAAACTTAATTAGTAAGAAGTATGCTGTTTCATACATGGGACCCTCTATGCTTGGTATTATTAATTTTATAAATAATTTTACAACTTCAATCATTCCAGTAAGACAATATCTTATGCAAAAACATCGAAAGGTAAAAGAAGGTGTAAGTTTTATAGCACAATCTGGAGGATTAGCAGGTGCAATGGGTTGGTGGAGCCCTTCACAAGACTTACCTATTTCTAAAGTGATTCATGTAGGGTATGGATTTGATATTGATGATGCTGATGTGTTGGATTATTTTAAAGAAGATAACACCACTAAGGTTATTTCTCTTTTTCTTAGAGAAATTACAGATAGAATAATTAAATCTGTGAAACAATTAGCAACTATTAAACCAGTATTATTCTTTTACGTTGGAAAAGAGGAACAAATGGAAGAGGAATTAATAAACGCAGGCGGAATTGCAGTTACTAATTATATTGAATTGTTTGAATTTGCAAAGATTTTTCTTTGGTGTCCGGAACCTAAAAGTCCAGATTTAGGCATTATAGGGCCAAGTTCAGGTGCAATATATCTTATTATTAAAGAAATGCGAAAACAAGGATTATCTTTAGCGAAATTAACTAACGATCACAAAAATATTATTCTTGAGAAGGTTCAGGGTTCTACCTGTGATTTAGGGAATCCCGTTGATTATTGGCCTCCTGAAAGGTTTGTGGGTACTAAGATTTGCGAAATTTATAATACTTCTTCTAAAACTTTATTAAATGATGATGCTGTTGATGGTTTAATCCTAGCTTTAGAATTCTTTACTGAAATAGAGTTTGATTTTAACATTTTTAATAATATAAAAAAAGCATACCCAGATAAACCAATAATTACGATCTTAATACAAGCAGAGCATGAAGGAGTAAAAAGAGTTGTTAAAACCGCCTCTGAATTAAAAATACCCGTATTTGAAAACGAGGTTGAACGAGCAGTAAGAGGATTTAAATTACTTTATGAATGGCATTCAAAAATAAAAAGGAAATAAAAATTTAACTATAGAAAATATCTTTAAATTCTTCTGGAACTTCTGCGGATTCATCCATCAATGAAACTGCATAAACAGATTCTTCACATTTACACTCCTTTGCTTCAAACAAATAAAATTTAAACTGATTTTTCCAATTACAGATCTGAACATTATCAATTTCAGCAATTTCACCACAAATACAGTAAATTGCCATTGTTTCTGAATAATTCGGAATGATTTTTTTAAAATCATGAGATGCTTTAGCAAATTCACACTCATTTAATAGCTTGTTAATTTGGTCTGCAACTATGTCTTTAAGAGTTGGAACAAAATAATCTATTACACCGTCTTTCCCTTTCATTTCTGTAAGTGCGATGAAATTCTTTTCAGGTTTTTCTACTTTTTTTCCAGAAATTATCGGTTCTTGAAATTGTTGTTGTAGATTCTCTGGTATAGGGAATGGTTCCATTCCTGAAGGATATTCAAACGTATAAAAGTATTGCATGAATCCTCGAATTGCTCTCTGGTTTAGTAAATTCAAATTCTCATAATCTCTACTAAAAAGTGTAAATTTGATTAATTGAAGGGGTACTTCTAATTCTATAAGTCGAGATCTAATATTGTTCAATAAATCTCCTGTAAAGCTCTTTAAGATCATAATGTCATCTCTGTTTTCTATATAAATATCATTCTTGTTTTGTTCTTTAAATTGGGACCACTTTTTCACTACACTCCCTCTTATTAATTGAGGCATTAAACATACAACACATAAGATAGGAAAAAAGATAAAGTAAAGATTAGAAAATAGGGGGAAGATTGTAAACACTATTAATAAAGCAAACAATGGTAATGTAATATATAGAGTTAATCTTCGTAAACGTTTATTTACATTAGATTTGATTCCTTTACTCGCAGCAAATATTTCCGCTTTATTTTTCACATTTTCTATTACGCCAGCTATGTTTTTTGAATCAAAAGATTGCTTTAATAATTTTTCTTCCTCTCTCTCCAGCTGTAACATACTCATAGATGACGTCATTCGTTCGAGATTTTGCCCCACGATACGTTCCTTAAAAATAAATTCTAAGGTATCTTCAGAAAAGAAATCAAGAAAGCGAACGATGAAAAGCTTTTTTTCTACCTCTTGGATATCTGTTGGATTTAAACCTAAGGCTTCTTGGACTATTTGTCCTTGAGTTTTTCTTCTAGGTTTCTCTCTTTTTCGTTTCTCTTTCAAATTCTCTTCTTCGTTCCTCTCTTCGTTTTCAACATTCATAATTTTTACAAAACGTCAATTTTCTAATATAAAGTAAATAATTAATGACAAATAATTAACTTTTTTAAAAATTATTAGAAAGAATTAAAGATCTTTGCTAAAATATTCTAAATTATTACTAATACTTTGGTAATAAAACTAATTCATCTCTTTCTACTATGTGGTAAAAATATTTTGAGTAAAAGTTAATAAAATATAAAAACAACCCTTTAAAAGATCATTTGCCTTTATTTTATTAAAGAATATAAAATAATTATATCGAGTGAAGAAGTTATGGATAAAGAAAAAGTTAAGTTAATCCTTGAGAAGATTCGACCACAGCTCCAGATGGATTGGGTTTAGAATATCTCTAAATCCCCAATAGGTGGAGATGTCGAATTAGTTTCTGTAGAAGAAGATGGAACCGTTAAAGTTCGCTTAATGGGTCATTGCGCTGGATGTCCAATGAGCCAACAAACAGTGAAGTTCGGTATTGAACGAGCTTTAAAAACACACATTCCAGAAGTTAAAGAAGTAATCAGTGTTCCATTTTAACGAATCTATAACAATTATATTTTTTATTTTCCCCTTTTTAAGTAAAATTTGACTGTGATCAATAATTTAAGTTTAATAAGATATTTTTTTATCAGTGTTATCATGAACCCTAAAGAATTCATTGAAAAATTGAATGATGTAAGGGGATTAATGACTCAAGAGAAGTATTTTGATGCGATAAAAATTTTAGATAAATTAAAAAAAACTGAAAAAAATAGCGGATACGACTATAATTACGATGTAATACATCAACTATATCAACTAGATTCCAACTGTAGGTCAGTTTATAATCAACAAATAATTCTTAACCATCTCAAAAACATTTCGGATAAAAAGAAATCAATCTCCTTTGAAGAACTCAATCAAGAGTTAAAAGATAAATATAATTTAAACCTCAATGACCAAATTTTAAGAAGAGAAGTTGAGCTTTTAATATTAAGAAATAAGTTATATTGTAAAATCGATAAAGATATAATAATTTTAGAATCTGTCCTACTCTAAAATGAAAGTTCTCTGATTTTATGAATATTATTATAAAAAGATAAAAAATCATAAAGTTTTATTATTTTAATATCTTAGAAATCTAATAATAATAATAATTAACTCGTTAATTAATTAATCTTAATACTACTATAAGATGATTCAGGAAAATGAATTAATTACTTTTATCCTGTGCTTAGGTGCACTTACATTCTTTCTCATTAATTATTCAAAAATGAGATCATTACCAGCTTCATTGATATTTATAATCTCTTTTATTCTTTTCTCAATGGGTTGGTTTTTCACGGTTATTGAAGGAATTATTTTTGAAGAAATCTTTAATCTAATAGAACATGTGTGCTATATTTGCAGTTCATTGATGATGATTATTTGGTCTTTAATATTTTTTAAAAAAAGAGGTGGAAATGATTTTAATCGGGATAATTGATTTCTTTATTCTCCTTTTAACACTTTGCTCCCTTGGCATATTCTTAGTCGGATGGAGAAGTCAATTTTCATTGATTACTAGATTGTCTCTTATAGCTTTATTCTGCATAATCTCATTTTATTATTTGAGCAATTTCCTAGAATGGTCTGGAATTAGTGATATTTTTGTAAGTATTGAAGATTATATTGCCATGTTAGCCCCTTTAGCTTGGTTCTTCTTTATATATACGTATTTACAAAAAAAAGATGAAAAGAATTTACTAGAGAATCAAGAAAGTCTAAAAGAAGCTTATAGATACACAGAATTTTATAAAGATTTATTTACTCATGATATTAGAAATATTCTTCAAAATATTTTATTAGCTGATAACATTATTGAGCAATCGAATGATAATCAAAACCGATTAGATAATATCAATGAAGTTTTTCTGTTAGTTAAAGAACAGGTAATACGAGGAGAAAATTTAATATCAAACGTAACTAAGCTTTCTGAAATAAGAAACTCACCTTCACCAATTCAATCTGTAGATATTAAGAATGTTGTTAGTAAAACAGTCGAAAAAATAAAAAATCTATTTGAGCATAGAAAAATAATAGTACAAATTCCAAATCAAAAATTTTTGGTAAAGGCAAACGATTTACTTCAGAATGTAATTGAAAATTTTCTATTTAATGCGATAATGCATAATAAAAATGAAACTATTGAAATTTTAATACAAGCATTAAGATATAAAATTAATCAAACTCCTTATATTAAAATTGAATTTATAGATAATGGGGTTGGAATTCCAGATACTAGAAAACAAGAAATATTTATTACACGTGAAGAAGAGGAAAGTAAATTTAGAACAGGATTAGGTTTATCTCTCATAAAGAAAATTATTGAAAATTATGAAGGTAAAATATGGGTAGAAGATAGAATTAAAGGGGATCACTCTAAGGGGAGTAATTTTATTATACTGATTCCTGAAGCTTAAAATCAATTTTTTCCTTTTTATCTAAAATCTGATAAAAAATTATTGGTTTTTTTAAATCTATTTTAAGATTAACGATCAAAAAAAAGATCAAGTTGTTTTTTATTTGATTATAGATCATGTTGATAAGACAATAAGCATTAAAATAGTTTATTTTGGACCGGCGTTATCAGGAAAGACTACATCAATTAAAACGTTATTTTCTCATTTTGGGAAAGAAGAAAAAATTCTTAGTATTGAAAGTACAGTAAATCGGACTCTATTTTTTGATTATGGTGTAGTTTCCTTTCAAAATCAAGATTGGATTCTTAAAATTAGCGTTTATACTACTACAGGCCAAAATTTCTATTTAATAACTAGACCAATCACTTTAAAAGCTGTTGATGGTATTATATTTGTTCTCGACTCACAAGAAGAAGTTTATGAACGAAATATGATTTCATGGAGGGAATTAATCTCTTACTTTGGTGACTCACTTGATGATCTACCAATTTTAGTTGCTTTTAATAAACAAGATTTACCAAATAAATTTCCTTCAACAAGATTCTTAAAACAAATTGATTTTCATAAATTTAAAAATATAGATTCAAGGTATACTATTGCTATAAGCGGAGAAGGTGTTTTAGGATGTTTCGAAGATATTCTAAGGCTAACCTTGAAAAAATATTATGATCATAAATTAATCTCAGCGATAAATTAATTTGTTCTAAAAATGTTTTTAGAAAAAGCTTGTAGTTGATACGGGTGATTGAATCCTAATACTTTGTTGGGTATTATCTTCTATTATTGAAATGAGCGCTGAAATATCTTGCTTAATCTCATAAATTATTTCTTTCTCTTCACCCTTCTCCCAAATATTAAATCCTGTTAAACTTGGTGATGTTTCAAATAAACCCTCTTGTAATCCTAATACTTTTACTGTAACTCCATGAAGAATCTCTTTAGAGATGTTTTTAATCTTTAATAGATATTTATCGATGTCAGAATCAATCGAAATAACTTTATAGGTTTTTTGAAACTTTGATGAGATCCCATCCAATAAAGTTGATGCTCCTGCAGTTCCACCCGCAAATAAATCTACCCCTACCTTCTCTTCAACCAAGGGAGCAGATGCTATAGATATAGGGACTTCAAATCTAACCGGTTCTATACCATATTCTGGTTTCTTTTTTCCAATGAAGAGTAAACTCCATTGTGTATAGGCTCCATATCTAAAGCCAAATTGCTCCTTTTCGGATGGTGAATAAATAAAATTATAGGATGGTTCAGCAATCTCAGGAACTTTAAGT
>JAHQWI010000166.1 GCA_029856085.1 Promethearchaeia archaeon
CATTATTAACTATTGATCAAGACGGCAAAATTTTGGGTCGTCATCGGAAAATTAAACCCACTTATGAAGAAAGGCTGGTTTGGGCTGATGGTGATAAATTAGGCTTAAAAACTTACAATCTGAAGAATATAAATGTAGGGGGATTAAACTGTTGGGAAAACTGGCTTCCATTAGCTCGCGCTGCTTTACATTACCAAGAGGAGATTCTTCATGTTGCAGTGTGGCCTGGAGATTCTAGACTAACTCAAGATATTACTCGTTTTATTGCGCTTGAAGGGAGATCATGGGTTGTATCAACTTCTGGTCTAATAAGACCGGCTGATTTCTCTCATTTGGATGAATCTGAGTTTCCAATGAAAACTATCATGGAGGAACGTGATAGAAGCTGGCAAAATGGTGGTTCAATGATAGTTGATCCTACGGGTAAGATTGTTGCTGGACCATTGATAGATGAGGAAGGTATACTCTACGCGGATATTGATCCATTAGTGGCTATACAAGAACGTCAGAATTTAGATATAAGTGGGCATTATTCTCGATTCGATATTTTTAAAATACCTTAAATTATCAAAATTAGATTCGATTAATCGTCAATTAGCAAACGAGAATGCAAAAGAAGAAAAAGAAATTACTTAGATATACTTTTTAGCTTTGAAATTACTTCTTCTGCTTCATTCATTATCCTATCCAATAATTCTTTAACGGTAGGGATATCCTTAATTAATCCTACACCTTGACCACAACTTACCATACCTGCATCTATATCGCCTTCTCTATACATTTTTAGAGCATTTTGACCGGATGCTACTTGTATAATTTCTTGTAAAGATGCCTTTTGAGATTCTAATTCAATTATTTTTTCTGCAGCTTTATTCCTCCATACCCTATGAGTATTACGAATTGAGCGCATGACTAAATGAGTATCAGTTTCCTTTGCCTGAACAAAAGCTTGTTTTAAATTATCATGAAGTGGACATTCTTTAGTGGCCATCATTCTCGTCCCCATGATTGCTCCCTCAGCACCAAGTGCAAGAACCGCAGCAATGCCTCTTCCGTCTGTAATTCCCCCTCCTGCTATTACTGGAACATCTATTGCATCCACAACACTTGGAGTCATTACAAGAGTACCAATATCTAAAGTTCCAGTTGCACCACCGTTTTCATAACCCACAACTGTAATCATATCAGCACCTAAAGATGCGCCTGTTATAGCATATCTGACACCCGCACACTTATGTATCCATATAGCACCCCCTTCTTTGAATTTTGGAACTAAATCTGCTGGAGCCTTATGACCGCTTGTTTCAATTATTTTCGTACCCTCATCTAACGTTGCCTCAACATATTTTACCAATTTTTCTTGTGGCATCATAGCGGGAAATAGATTTATATTTACAGCAAATGGTTGATCAGTTAAGGATTGCGTTTTTCTAATTGCCTCACGTAATTCTTCAGGGGTTTGATAATTTGCACTTGCTAATACAGCACAAGCACCTGCATTGCTTACCGAAGCAACAAATTCAGGATTGGAGATATTTGCCATTGTCCCTGCAATTATAGGATATTTACATCCTAACATTTCAGTTACTTTTGTTTTTATCATAATTCTTCACTTTGTAAAAGTCAATTATTAACTTATATATTTCCATTCGATTTATAATGCATTATAAAAATATATCTTCATTAAAATAATTTTAAATTTCAAATCTTTATAAAAGGAGGTTAAGTATAGAATGGATTATGAATATATTATTTTTGAAACCTCAGATGAGATCGCAACAATCACTTTAAACAGACCGGAACGGCTTAATGCTTGGACATACGAAATGGGATTAGAAATATGGGATGCAATTGATAAGGTAGAAAATGATCCTAACCTACGAGTTACAATAATCACTGGTGCAGGAAGAGGATTTTGTGCGGGTGCTGACTTATCGAGAGGTGGCAGTACTTTTGATGGTTCAAATCGACCTCGTGAGACTGATGAAAGAACCAGACGCGAGGGTAGCTTAATTAAAAGATACTTTTTACTGAAAAAACCTGTTATTGTTGCAATAAACGGACCTGTAGTGGGAGTTGGAATCACATTTATCTTACCATTTGATATAAGAATTGCGTCTGAAAGTGCACGTATTGGAATCGTTTTCAATCGACGTGGTGTCATACCTGAAATTTCTTGTCCGTGGATTTTACCCCGTATCATAGGACTCAGTAGAGCGGCAGAATTGATGTATACAGGCAGAATTATTAATGCTAAAGAAGCCTTAGAATATGGACTTGTTAGTCGAGTCGTACCAGATGAAAAATTAATGGATACAGCACGAGAAATAGCTGATGAAATACTATTATGTGCGCCTGTGAGTGTAACCCTAACAAAAAGAATGGTTTATCAGTTCCTGACTGAAACGGATATTGATAAGGCAGAAATGATTAACCATCGATATTTTGGATGGACTGGATTGCAACCTGATGCAAAAGAAGGAGTGATATCGTTCCTTCAAAAAAGAAGACCTAAATGGAAATTAAAAGTACCGGGAGACTTACCCAAGTTTTTTCCTTTAGAGTAAAAGAATATATATATTAGATTAATAAATACATTTGAAGATACAGCCCACGGGAATCTGCAAAACAGGAATATCAGGAAAAATCTTTTTTAGATATTTCGCTAATGAACGCATCCCCGGTTCTTCGGAAAGTGAGTGGTTTACGATTATTAATGGAATTCCTGTATCTTTAGCCCATTGACCCGATTCCCATAACATAGTTCCATCGTCAGTTAAAATAATGGCTTCTCCTCCAAAAGCATGCATATCTCTATAATTTGAAGCAGCTCCAGTTCCTAATGTGATTCTTGAAATTTTTTTATCTAAATCTCCAATAACTTGAATTGAATCCTGTCCAAGGGGTCTTATTTTTGCTAAAATTTCCTTACATAGTTCTTCAAGAGTTGTTTCTTGTATTTCATGAAGTTCATAATAATTATCAACCTTAATAGGTGGTCTCGTATATCCTAACCATTTTGCCCAAGCTCCGTGTACCCCAATATCAGGGTAGCTATCCCAAAAATCATGACATCGTATAACTGTTAAGTTTTTTTCTTCTAACCATTCCATCTTTTTTATCCAAATATCATCTTTTTCTAATTTTCTTTTACTGGCAATCCACCTTGCATGAAGATCTTTAACAATAGGACAATCAATTATATTTCCTGTATCATCTATTTTTGCTGCAAACAAAGCTTCATGTGTAATAAAAATATTACATCCTTCATCTACTGCTTTTTCAAGATTAGAAAAAGTGGGCATCCACGAAACTGCAATTCCATTGACTTGCATTTTTGGATCTCCGAAAAGTATTTGATCAACAGTCTTATCCCAGTTTACCCAAGTTCCTATAGTTTTAAAGTGCCCCAATATCTCTTTTACTTTCATATATTATTTAAATCTTTTTTATAAAAAAAATTTCTCATCATTGAACTCGCAAAATCTCCGAAATTATAAGCTTAAAAATAAACTGAAATTGAAAAGAAATTGATAAAAAGTCTAATTTGATGATGTATCAATTAGTTTAAAAATTTTAAAAAAAATTCTAAAAATAAAAAAAATAATAGTAAAGTAAACCTTACATTACTGCTATAAAATTTTCTTCAGAGGAATAGATAAGTACATCGTCAACGATCAAATTCCATCTAAATCTTATTAAAATATCACTTGTGGTACAATTTACAAATCCATTTAATATTAATCCTTCACCAGAATATAAAGTAGCGTTAATTAACGTGAAATTAATCCCTGAGTAAATACCATAGTTGAATGTAGCATTTTCTAGAGGATAATAAGTAGGTGGAACTACAATAGAAAAGACACCCCCGTCTTCACGATATAGTGATAAGTTCACCCTTACATTATATCCCGGAGCTGAAATACTTTCATTGAAATTTTCTAATTCAATTCTAAAACGTGCAAGATCGTCAGGTAAAATTATTGAGTTTTCCATGTCAAACGTGTAAGAGATTGCAAAGATTTTAATGTTTACTGTAATAATATTAGATGTCGTATTCCCAAATTCGTTTAAGGCTTTTATGTAGAATTCATAGGTTCCAGAATCCATTTCCGAAATTGAGTATTGAGTTTGTGAATTGGGTAGATCCTCAATCAAAAGACTATCGTTTCTATAGATTGAATAACTATCTGTAAATTGAGATTCCGTCCAATTAAGTATAAAAGATCCATCTATATCTGGATTATCGGCATCAGTTGTTAATATGAAACTCCCTGGATTAAAATTTTCTAAACTATTGTAAGCATCAAATGCTTCTGAACCATACCCTACTTTTCTTGTAAAGGCTTCTACAAATCCAGCTAATTTTAATTGTTGTAATCCTCCAACTGTACTATAAGTAGGGATATAATAATAGACTGAACCTCCAAGAGGATATAAAAGAGTATTCCCATTTCTAGCCCCCGAGATTAAGGATATTTGTTGTGTTGCTTCAGTCTCATATGTATCTCTTGCAGTTTTGGGACCGATCAAATTTTCAGTTGAATTTCTAGTGTGGTAGAAGATTGCTTCTCCAAAATTATTACCATGTCTTATAACATACATTCCTGCTAAGGTTCTAGCTTCTGCACCTTCATACTCCACTAAATCTAATCCTACATATTCTATTCCATCTCCGAGGTTTGTTTCGATGTAGAAAAGATCTCCACTTTCTGGTCTTTCATGAAAATCATCTCCTCTCTTCCATGTTTTTAGATCTTGTACGTGATATTTATAATTGGCTTCTAATTGTAATTCAAATAAATCTTCAGGGTATCTTAATTGGTTAGTTAACCATGCTGGAATTTCTTGCCAATTATAAGAGTCCATGTAGTACTTCCACATAGGATATAATGGATCAGTTGATTCGATTAAAGCAGGATTTTTAAAAAACTCCAATTCACCATCCTTTACGTCAATCAAGCAAATACCTAAGAATCTTAAAATTGGGGATCGAGAGTACGTCCCTATATCTATTGAAGTGTAAATTGAAACCGCATAGTACATCTTATTATTATAACTGTCAAAAACTAAATACGGATCGTTGTCTATCTTTAGTTGAGGTAAGAGTATATTGCTTACACGTTTTTTCACGTTTCTATTTATCAAATATTTATGGTCTCCTCCTTCGAATGCGTAGCCCCACAGATCTAAACTTGCAGTATACCAGAATGCTTCTAATCCTTTGAGTACACCATCATGTTCCCCTTCATAAACATAATTATTGTTCGGAATTCCGCCTCTCCATCCTGTGTCGAGTAATATGGTTTTATCATAAGCTCCTAATCCCTCACTTGCTCCGTGTTGTTCAAGAAACTTTTTACTTTCAGATTCACCAAAAAATATTGGATAATCTTCAGAAACATTAAAAGTGAAACTAATATTTACTAATTCTCCTGTAAATGTATCTAATGCTAAGAAGCCTTCGATATGATCGTATAATTCTGTATTTGTTTTTACAGGATCTCCCGAAAATTGAGATATTCTGACTGTTTTGGGAGCAACCCAATATTCTGTTCCATCTATATAAACAATATCGGAATCAGCTAATCCTTCAAAGGTTGTACCTATTTTAGCAGCTAAACTTTGAACAGCATAATCTTGATCAAATTGTCTTATACTTAAAATCATTTGAGTGTCATTATCAGGACTGGATGATAATGTAAAATTTTCAATTGGACGTTCCTCAAACATATCTAATCCCGCACATGCTCGTGTCCATGTTATTTCTCGATGGATTTTTTTAGTCCATTCGTTTTCTAAGTAAACGGATGTATTGCTCAGAGTTATCATAGGACCTATACTGAACATTAATGGTAATGTTATGAGAAAAATTAATGCACCAGCCAATATTCCTATTTTAACATTTTTAGGATTTATCACCATGTTATTTCTTGGATCTTTAGCTAATTTATAACGACCAAAAATATATGTCGAAATGCCTAATCCTATTAGTATAACAAATGCTAAAACCCATGACCACATTTGTAATAGTTCTATTCCATTTAAAGCCAACGTAGGTAAAGTAAGAAAGATCATTCCAAAGGATAGACCAGTTATTATTAATGCATTTGATATTATATTATAATCGTTCCTTTTCAAGTAATAATTACTTACAATGTTTAGTGCCCCCCGAAATATAAAAACCGCAAATATGAAATAGATTATAGGTAAATATAACCTTGAGTAGACGAAAATGAATTCTATATTCATGTTATTAGGATTCAATAATACATTAAAAGCATCGATAAGAACGGTAAATGGTGACAATGTGATTTCCCCATTTTCATATAGATATAAAACCCAAGAAAACTGACCACCCGCATCCATAGCCATCCCAAATAAGTAGAACAAGAGGAAACCTGCAGTCCACCAAAAAATCAATGCCTTTATCCTAGATGGTTTTCCAAATTTTAAGAGAGTCCCAATCATTGTCAATAAGTTTTGATTGGGAGGTAAGCTCATTATTATACAACCTATAATAGCACCGGTTAATGCTGTTTTATTGAAGAAGAAATTAATTGACCAAAAATTCAGAAAGTAAAAATCATAATAATTTAATCCTCCCGCTTTATCCTCGTAGAGTTGAGCATTTAAGTGGATTGGACCAAACCATGCAGGCCAAAACCAGAAGATCGTTAAAAGGACTAGGGTAATCACAGCAATAGGAATAACTATTTTTAGGATTTTTTTCACATTTAGTTTTTTCTTACGCCTATTGAACCAATTAGATTTGAAAAACTTCCTGCTAGGGGGTTTCTTAGGCCCCTCAACTGTATCAAGCTCTCCTCGTTCTAGTAGTTTTACTTTCTGCTGTATTTCATTTATTCTATTTGCTTCTTGACAATCTTCACAATAATAATTAAATTTCTCATGCTTTTCGCAAGATTTTTTTGCCATGGTAATCCATCTTTTTATTTAGAGATAAATTGATTTAATTTCTAAAGAAGATAATGACATAAAAAGTTGATTGGAGGATTTAAAAAATTGTAATTTCGTTCTCCTCAAAACCCCATCTTCTAAGGATTTTTTCTGCATTTGATATAATATTCTCAATAAATTGTTTAATTGAGGTTTCTTCATTTACGTGACCGACGCTCATTGATGCGACGGGTGAGTCTCTTAACTCGAGGTGGAAGATTTTCTTATAGAATTTTTCATCGAAAATATCTTGGTATAGTACCTGTTTTTTCCAGGCATCTGAAGCAGGACTTTCTTTTGTCGCCATAATAGCACTCCCGAAACATACCGCATCTGCACCCATTGCTAAAGCCGCGAGAAAACCCCTCGCATCTCCGATCCCCCCTGCCGCGATTAAAGGAATCTTTAGCAATTTTCTTGCCATTGTCATATTAACAAGTGTAGTATTTTGATTTGGGTTTTTAAATCCGGTTCCTTCAAGCCCGACTATTGTTACAGCATCAGCACCATGCTTTTCTGCTGATATAGCATGTTTTACTGTAGCACTTTTATGGAACCAAACACATCCTGCATCATGTACTTTTTCCCCTATACTAGCTGCTTTATAGGCTGAAGTAGTGAAGACTTTAACACCAGCATCCAATGCGATATCTAGAAAATCAAAATAAGACTCCTCATTTCTATCTCGTCCAGTGGTACCCCTGACTTGTGGAGGCCATACCGTGAAATTGACACCATAAGGTTTGTTTGTTAATTTATTCATCTTTTCAATTTCTTCTTGAAATTCTTCATTTGTTCTAAAATTTAACGCAGTTAAGATGCCTAACCCACCTGTATTTGAGAATGCTGCTGCAAACTCAGCCCTCCCTATTATCGCAAAAGCACCCATTATAATAGGGTATTTCAAGTCTAAATTGACAGATTTTAATAATTCTGTTATTCTTGTATTCCAAATCATTTTTATCAAGGTTAAAGATTATTTTTTGTACGTAAGTGAAGATTATTATTTATTATTTATGAAATATTTTTCTATTGACCTGAAATTGAATCAACATTCTTAAAAATCTTCTTAAGTTTTATCAAATCTTTCTCTGTAAGTGGTGGTCTTAAAATTGATTCAAGGTTGTCTTTCAAGTGACTAAGATTTCCTGTACCCGAAAGAGTAACATGTATTCCTGGCTCATATCGGCAGAAGCGATATGCCGCATCCACTAGATTTTTAGCTCCATTCTTGTGTATAAGAAATTTGAGTGGATCTTCTATATTAATCTCGGAAGGACTAATCTGGTTCTTTCCAATCAATTCATTAAGACATTCTTTGAGTCGTTTAGGTCTACTAAGTGCAAGTCGGACAGCAAACATGATCAGAATACCAATATTTTTTTCTATCGCTTTTGCTAGGACGCGATCACGAGCAGATTGATTTAAAATGTTAAATCCTACCATCATTACATCCCAAATATCGTCCTGTAATGCTCTTTGTAGCATAGAATGATGGGGATCAGGATTAAATCGTTCAGTGATTCCTAAAAACCGTATTTTTCCTTGATCTCGTAACTCTTGAAGGGTTGGCATAATTTCTGAAACGAGATAATCATAATCAGATAGAATCACCCCATGAAGGTGATAGATGTCAATATAATCAGTACCAAGATTTTTAAGGCTTCTCTGTAAACTCTTTAATACATCCTTAGGTTTAATATTTCCCCACGTTGATTTTTTGGTTGACAATACGAGATTCTCTCGGTTATAACCTTTAATACCATGTCCTACAATACGCTCTGTCTGATACACTTCTGCTGTATCGATGAAATTAATCCCAGACTTTAAAGCGTATTTGACAATTGCAATAGATTCATCTTCACTATTACCTGTACTTTGCCCAATACTACTAGGACCTCCGCACCCTAATCCCATAACACTTACTTTTAATCCTGTACGACCAAGTGTAGTATATTCCATACAGAGTCTCACTAATTCTTATTTATTAATGGAAATTGAAGCATAGATTTTATAGTTTGATATTAAAATAAATTAATTAAATATCTTTAATTTTAGATTTTAAATAGTAATCACATTAAATAATGATTAATATGCAAGGACAAGTACATTTTGAAGATTTAAATTTAGAATATGGCTACTCATGCATGCCCGATAGATTACATTATTTTTCTAAAGAAGAAAACGATTTTCGGATGGAAGTTCGTAAATGGTGCAAAGATAATATCGAACCTGTTGCCACTAAGATAGATCAGGAACGGAATAAGGATTTAGCTGTAGATACGGTCAAAAAAATGAAACCCTATTTAAATATTTTGATTCCCGAAGAGTTAGGAGGTTTGGGTAAAGGAGTTCTATACCGTGCAATATTTGGTGAAGAATTAACTGCTTTTAATTATGCTATAGCTACTATTTTTGGTGCATCATCATGCTTATTTGCCGCACCAATCATTGAATACGGAACACCTGAACAAAAAGAAAGATATTTATCAGGAATCTCTGATGGCACAAAATTAGGTGCAATTGGTATTACTGAGCCTACTGGGGGTTCTGACGCCATTGGTGGGATGAATTTACGAGCGAAACGAGATGGGGATTACTACATCTTAAATGGGGAAAAATGCTTTATAACTAATGGAAGTTATGCGGATTATATCACTTTATATGCGGTAACCAATGATCAAGTGAAAAGACGTCAAGGTATATCCGCATTCATTTTTGAAACGGATACTCCAGGGTTTGAGGTTGTGAAAGATTATACTTATATGGGTCGAAGAGGAATGCCGAATTCTCACCTCCGTTTTGAAAATTGTAAAGTTCCAGCTGAAAATCTACTTTATAAAGAAAATGAAGGTGTAGAGGTATTAATGTTTGGTCTTGATGGGGAAAGAGTATTCACGGCATCACAATATCTTGGATTAGCAAGAAGTGCTTTTGAAGTAGCTTATAAATACGCTCACCAACGTGAACAATTTGGAAAAACAATTTACGAGTTTGAAGGTATTTCTTTCAAATTGAGTGAAATGTTTATGGATTTAGAATTAAACAGAATTGCAATAGCACAAATTGCCAGAATGCTTGATGATGGTAAATACTGCAGAGCATCAGTTGCTGCAGTTAAAGCTCGAATTTCTGATGCTGCAGTTAATATAACAAAAGATGCAGTACAAGTAATTGGCGGACTTGGATATTCTGAAGAATACCCTGTAGAGAGGTATTACCGAGATGCAAAAATTGGACAAATTAGTGCTGGATCAGCTGAAATTATGAGATTTCTTATTTCCAGAGAAATGATACGGATGTGGGGTAAATAATTATGGTTCATCTAGAGATAAGCCCAGCTGATTGGAAGAATTATGTAGGGAAAGAACTCGGGACTTCTGATTGGTACAAAGTAACCCAGGAAGAAATAAATGATTATGCGCGCGTAATTGGTGATTTGCAATGGATTCATATCGATCCTGAGCGAGCAGCAAAAGAATCTCCTTATGGAACTACAGTTGCTCATGGTAATTGGGTACTTTCCATCGCATATTCGAAGCTTTTTTCGCAATTATATAAAACAGTGAACACAAGAATGACAGTTAATTATGGCTGGAACAAAATTCGATTTCCCGCACCTACGCCCGTAGGTAGACGAATTAGGTTAGTGGGTACAGTTCTTAATGTTAAAGAATTAGGTAATGATGCATACGATGTAGAATTTGATTTTAAAATCTATGTGGAAGGAGAAACAAAACCTTGTTTTGCAGCTTCTAAACTTTCAAGGTTTTATTCTCTTTAAAAAGAAATAAAATTGTTAAAACTTGATAAATTAAATTATTTTTTAATATCTCTAACTTTTAAAATAAAATGACAAGTTTTTTTATTATTAAGCGGAATACAATTTATAAAATCAGCTTCAGTCGTAAATTGAGGAAATATTTCACTTAAAAATCCTTTCGTATAGGGAACACATATGTTTTCTTGAAAAACAGTACCTCGAGAAGCATCATAAGCCCCACCTATTGGACAAAATTTTTTAGAATATTTTACACTGATATCATAATTATTGTCATCTAATTTTTTTATCGTTGGTTTTCCTTTCAAGGCAACATAGAACTGCTTTAAGACGCCTTCCAAATCTAATGATGGCCCTCTTCCTTTATAAAATTTACCTAATCTTGAACCTGATTTTACTGAAATGGCTTTGGGTAAATTACTTCCCCCAATATCAATCATTTCTTTAACGTAAGCTTGAAAAAACTTTAAAATGTCTTTATTTCTTGACATGCCTGCTAAACTCAGTTATTATAAAATAATAGAAAAAACCTAATTTATTTTTAGTTTTAGAATATTTAAGACTTGTTGTCAGAAATGTTTATTTAACAATAAATAACAATTTTAAAATTATTTATAAAAAAATACATTGCTTATTATTTACCAATAAACTCGGGTTCCTTTTTATCAATAAGGGCAAATACTCCTCTTTTATAATCCTCAGTTTCAGTTGATTTTATCTGCATTTGGCGCTCATTTTCAAGATGTTCTTTTAATGGGATGCTTAATGCATTAAAGAATAGTTCTTTGGTTCTTGCGAATGCCAATGTCGGTCCGTTAGCAAGTCGTTGCGCCCATTGTAAAGCCACTTCATCAAGCTCTTCTGGAGGAGCGATCTCATTAACCAAACCAAGCTTAGCTAGTTCCTCTGCTGAATAAGTGTCTCCGAAAAAAGCCATTTGTGTAGCTTGTTGCCATGTAAGTTGACGACTTAATAGTATTGTCCCCGCAAATCCTGGTATTAATCCAAGTTTAGCAAATGATTGTCTAAATCTTGCTTTTTCTGAGGCAATTATAAAATCGCATGATAATGCAAGATTCATACCTGCTCCCACAGCCCACCCATTCACCGCAGCAATTATAGGTTTAGGATAAAGTCGCAAAATTAAGGCAGTTTTATAAAGATCCTTTGTCAAATCATCCATTTCTTTACCAGACGTACCAGCTTCTATACTTGATTTAAATCCCTTAATATCCCCTCCCGCAGAAAAGGCCCTGCCCGAACCGGTAATTATTACACATCTTACGTCAATATCATCTTTCAGTGATTCTAATATTTCCAATAATTCCTTGGCAGTTTCCTTGTTTAAGGGGTTAAGGTTTTCAGCATCAATTAATTTAATTATCGCAATTTTCTCTTTTTTAACAATTTCAATTTTTTCCATCTTTAATTCTTCTCAATTCTGATTTACTACATTTATAGAATTTAATTAAATTAAACAATATTGAATGTCTTAAAAATTTATAAAAATAAAGGAAAGATAGGTAAATAATTAACTAGAGATATGTGGTCCATTCAGGTTTTAATATAAAATATTGATCTATTGCATCTCTCATAGTTTGTCGGCATACTTCTATTTCTTTCAGAGTTGGAGGGTCTATTTGTTTAACCTCTTTAGCAATCTTTAGTTCCCATCCAGTATTTTCCTTTACCTGTTCTATTGAAATATTTGGATGTAGAGCGTCTAAATAGGCTTCTTTTGATTCTGGATCAAATTTCATAATGCAAAATGGCGTAACTATAACTTCTGGACCTGTATCAGGAGGATATCCAGCTTTTATTCTGCTATTAAATCCCTCTAAATAACCTGGATCAGTAATAAAATCTAATTTTTCGGGTAATCTACGTTTTATATGGTCATCAATTAGCCATATTAATCTTTTTGCCATACCCGCAATTTCAGTAGCACCACCACCTCCCGGTAAACGATAAATTGGCTCCTCATATGGACCGACTACAGTAGTATTGCAGTTTCCATACTTATCAACCATGGAAGTACTCAATAACGCTATGGTTATTTCACCTCTTTGGAGTATAGATAATGCATCGATAGAGTCACCGACAAATAATGAATTTGGTACTAAAACTGGATCACTTATCGAATAGGGCATTTTAATTGGTCTCGGAAGTTCGTCTTGAAATTGCCCTACTTCTAGCACAGCGAAAAGATCAGGACAATGGAGTAACTTTGCCATGTGGACAGCAAGAAAAGGCCAATGAAAAGCATTAAATACAATATCATCATTCTTGATTTGTCTACATGCTGAAACTAACATCATTTCAAAACCAGTATATTCCGTACAATACTTCTCTTCTTCAATACCCATAGTTTACAGCCCCCTGAATAATTGGTTTAGCTTTTAATTTATTAATCTTTTTGTCCCCTAACACTTTCAGATATCCCTGTCGATTCTCAACTCCGGTTACCCATTTCTCAAGCCAATTTTCCCAATCTTCAATAATTTTCGTTTCTTTGGCATACTTAAATCTATATTCTAAATCTGTGTAGTAAAAACCTTGCATACTACTCGGATGAGCACCCCAGGGTTCATGTACGACAGCATCAACTTTATGAGCCCCAATTATTGTGCGTTCGGGAGATTCCATAATAACTTTTTTATCCACAATTTCTTCTGTTGCAACAATAATTTTCTTACACGCATTGATTCCGTACTTAGTATCTCCTATTAATCCCCACATTTGGGCATTTCCTTCACTATCTGCCCTTTGTACCTGAATAACCCCAACATCAGGATTTATCGCAGGAACGACGCATATCTCTTCCCCGGTGAAAGGGCATTTCACTCTTGCTGCCTTTAATCCAACTTCTTTGGGGTGATCATAAATACCAGTTCCGACTACCGAACGAATAGGAACAAATGGAATTCCCATATAACCAGCAAAAAAAGACATATTGATCATAAAAAGTGACTGTTCATTGTAAATTATCTTTTGAGGTATTCCTTCTTCCATTGAGCGCCTTAGATTATACGCAGGTTGAGGACCGGTGCCATTCCAACAATGTGAAGTGACAATATGATTTGTGACCCCCGCACCTATTAATTGGTCAAACATTATTCCACCTCCACATTTGGTCACTTTAAGATTTCGTTTATTCTGTCTAATTATTTCATGAGCAGCGGAAAATGTCATCCCATTACCGAAGCCACCAAAAAACACTAATTCATCGTCATGAACTAATTTCTCTATTGCTTCTTTCATTGGCATTATCTTATCTGAGATTTTTTTCACCTTTACATTAAAGTTAAAGCTATTACATCATGAGATATTATATACTAAACTTTTAGACCATTTATAAATTTATACCTTCAAATAAATACTCTAATAACCGATTAATTTAATGATTTTACTATCAAAGGATAAATTTAAGGTGGATGCAAAACTCAATGTTATTATCGTAGACAGAATTTATTTTCTTTATATTTTTAGAACTCGCTAAGAATATCTTGGACGAACTTTTTAGTATTTTCTAAATCGTTTTCATTTGGGTGTTTTTTTACTTCTTCTAAGAATTCTGCCCATTCTTCATTATCTTTTATAATTGTTTTATGAATAAATTGTTCAATGGGTGGTGATGGTATTCCTTGGCATCTGAAATAACCCTTAAAGTTGACATTCTTCTCTTTTTTCAGATCTTCGAATGTCTCACTGCATCTGCCTGACCATCTTTCTGATAATTTTATAATCCTTTCATCTCCTTCTGGTAAAAAAGTTGAGTGAGTGTAAAAACCTGCGATTGCATATCTAGGAGAATCTGGGATTTTTTTAAGAAACTTTAAAACAGGCTTAGCTAAATCAGAATCATGACATGCAGAGCCTATAAAGATCAAATCAAAGTCATCCAATTCTTCAACTTTTACTTTTTTTATCTTTTTTAAAGTGGATTCATTATTTTGGGATGATGTTTCGTGAATAACTTGAGCAATCTTTTCAGTATTACCCGTCTGGCTAAAATAAGTGACTAAAATTTTCATAGATAAGGTAATATTCCTTATTTATATAAATTTTTATATCGCAGTTAAAACCTAATGAACATTCTTATTTAAGCTACATTGATTACAGTTTTACTCCGATATACAAGCCTCTATCCTTCATGAATCCATCTTTTAAATTTCTGCTTGAATATCTGTTTTAGCTATGATTTCGAGAGTTTTTTCGATATCAAATAGCCCTAACTCATGCGTATCTATATAATGTGTAACGTCTTCATTTCTTTCAACAATCAAATAATGCATGTCCATTATCGATAAATCTCCTTCTATTTTTGTTGTGTTAAGTAGGGCAATTTTAACATCTTTTCCATCGTAGGTAGTCATTCCGGACTCTCCAACCAAGTAAGTGGATTTTGTAAACCATGGTTCAATTATTAAGACACCACCTTTATTGAAATGATTTGCAAAGTTCATTATTGTTTTCTTCAAGCATTAATGAGAAAATTGAGAAAATTAAGAATATCGCCCTTGGATATTAAAGAATTTTACTTTGATGATGATTTAGAACTTCGAATAATAGTTAAAAACAAGTCTTCGAGTAAGTACCCTTTCAGTAGACTACATTTTAATGATTTGGAAACCACCCAAAAAAGACATATTATTCAATTTCTCAAGAAAGGAAGGGGCCCAAAAAAACCTTTTCTCACTGATTTAGACTATTAAAATGAAAAAGTTAAAGTTAAAAGAAAACTATTACATAAATAGAAGAAACCATGAATTATGTAGTTGGAAATTTGGAAGACCCTGTATTTAGACCACCATCTGAGTGGAATGCGTTATTGATTGCAGTGACGAATGGATGTACTCATAAATGCACATTTTGTTCTATGTATAGATCAAAAACGTTCTCTATGCGTAAAGATATTGAAGAAATAAAGAAGGATATTAAAAGAGCCGGTGCTTACTATGGAAATCGAGTACGTAAAATATTTTTCGAAGATGGAAACGCTTTTGTGGTTAAACCTGAGATCCTTACGGAATTAACCGAATATGCTTATAAAATACATCCAAACCTCGAGAAAGTCAGTTCATACGCTCATGCTAAAGATATCCTTAAAAAATCCGATGAAGATTTAAAAAGACTAGCAGATAGCGGATTTACGATGGTTTACGTAGGTATTGAAAGCGGAGATGATGAGGTTCTAAAAGCTTGTAAAAAAGGAGCTACACAAGATGATTTTGCTCTTGCTGCTCAAAAATGTTATAAAGCAGGAATTGCCTGGTCAGGGATCTTCTTATTAGGACTTGCAGGAAATGATCCTGAGAAAAGTAGAAAACATGCAATTGAATCTGCTAAATTGATTAATAGAATGGCTCCACCAACTCCAATTGAATGGTATATATCCCCTTTAACTTTAGGTGTTACTCCCGGAACCGAGTTGTGGACTCAAAAATCAACGGGAGAATTCCAACCATGTACCAGTACTGAAATTCTTCAAGAACTATATACAATGATAGAATACACGTCTGATGATTTAAAGAAGTGCATCTTCAATTCAAACCATGCATCAAATTATGTTAGCTTAAAAGGAGAATTAGCAGAAGATAAAGAGACCTTCCTAAAGGTTGTTGAAGCAGGCATTAAATATCCAAACTTACGTCGACCTGATTATCTCCGCAGGTTGTAATATTCATATTTATCATTGAGAAATTATTAAAAGCTTATCATACTAAAAACAAATAAGAAAAATGAGTGATATAGACAATTCTTTTGATTTCGATCAAGTCATTGATCGCACTAAATCTAGTTCAGCAAAATGGGATAAGAAAGTTTTAGAAAAAGGTTTTGGTGATCCTGATCTATTACCTCTTTGGGTAGCCGATATGGATTTTAAAGCACCACAACCTATCATCGAAAAATTAGTTCAAACAGCGGAATATGGAATATATGGCTATTCAATTCTTCCTCCTTCATTTTTTGAATCTGTTCTAAGTTGGTTCAAGAGACGATATGGGTGGGATATAGATAAAAAATGGTTAAGTCAAACTCCCGGTGTTATCCCAGCTTTAGATGTTGCAGTTAATGCTTTTTGTAATTCTGGTGATAAAGTGATTGTGCAAAATCCTGTTTATTATCCTTTTTATCCTGTTATTGAAAATAATGGTTGTAGAATCCTTTTAAATCCATTAAAGTTTTCTAATAACCATTATACAATGGATTTTGAAGATCTAGAGAAAAAAGTCAAAGATCCAAGAGCTAAAATGATAATTTTATGCAATCCACATAATCCTGTAGGTCGCGTATGGACTAAGGAAGAATTGAAACAACTTGGGGAAATTTGTATTAAAAATGAAATTTTAATCGTCTCAGACGAAATTCACTGTGATTTAATTTTTCCTGGATATAAACTCACAAATTTTGCTACTATAAATGATGAATTCGCCCAAAACTCAATTACATGTACTTCTACAAGTAAAACTTTCAATCTAGCTGGTCTAAAAATATCGAATATTGTGATTCCAAACCAAAAAATACGTCAAACATTCAAAAATACACAAGCAAATTTTGGCGTTGGTGGACCTAACCTTTTTGCTGTAGCAGCGATGGAAACTGCTTATAGACATGAAATCTGTGAGAATTGGTTAGATGCTCTATTACAATATCTTAAAGGAAACTTGAATTTTTTAAAAGTTTTTATCAAAGAAAAACTCCCACAAATAAAAGTAATAGAACCCGAGGGAACTTATCTTATTTGGCTTGATTTCCGAGAATTAGGATTAGAATCCAAAGAATTGGAAAAATTTATGCGTGGGAAAGCAAAAGTAGCGCTAGATGAAGGTTATATTTTTGGTCAAGGTGGGGAAGGATTTGAAAGGATCAATATTGCATGCCCTAAATCAATTCTAGAAGATGCCCTTAATAGAATTACAGAAGCAATAATTAATATGAAGAAAAAGGAAGACTATGATTAAGGTGGGAGTTTTAAATTTTCTTATTTTATTCCTGAGGTAAATTTTGAGCTATCCGAAATGTATAATGAAAGGTTGTAATAACAATAGCCCAAATATTATAAAAATGATGTTACATAAGGAGGAATATGAACCGTATCCAAATCAAAGCTCGCGGATTCAGGTTTGACGCCTGGTCAGCTGGACCGAAAGAGGGACCATTGATACTGTTTCTGCATGGTTTACCTCGAACGAGCTGGGAATGGCACCATCAGCTACCGAAATTAGCAGAGGCTGGTTTCCGAGCTGTTGCGCCTGATCTGAGAGGTTATTGCCCAGGTGCACGACCAGAAGGTGTAGAAGCATACGTTGGAGACGAGTTTGTCAAAGATATCCTTGCAATTGCCGATCAGCTTGGATGGGAGGATCGTCCCTTTCATCTTATGGCTACCAGTATCGGATCTGTGGTCGCATGGTGTCTTGCCGGACAGTATCCACAGCGGGTAGCGACGCTGGCCTGCATCAACATTCCACATCCTATGGCAATTGTTGAAGTGATAGCATCAAAAGCGGGGGATAAACAAAGACAAGGCTTTAGTTATTTTTCTAATTTTAGAAAAGAGGGTGAGGAATTGAAAAATTTTGAGTCTGTCCTTAAACGTATAGGTTTACCGGCCGAAGAGACCGACCCCTATCGTAAGGCACTCAGCAGCGATGAAGCGCTTCGGGTTGTTTTTCACTGGTATCGGGCCCTACCCTTATGGGCCTCTCAACCATTAAAACCGATTATCGTGCCTACTCTTTTCATTTGGCCCCCAAAGGCAGGAAATGTATCACGGGAGGCTGCTGAGGCGTGTGCCCATTATGTTGAGGGTCCGTATCGATTCGAGATCCTCAATGATGCACGAAATTTTGCTCTTCAAATGGAACCCGAAAAGATAACCAGCCTACTCCTAGAGCATCTGGCTGAACACGCTCAATAAAATGTAATTATTAAAATGGTGTATCAAAATTCATACGAGGAAATATTTGAAGGTTCACTTAGACTGCTTTTCTTAACATACACCAAAGAGGTACAGGGGTTTCAGGAATTATTGTATGTTCAAGTATTTCGAATCCATATTTCTGGTAAATTTTCATAGCCTTTTCGGTATTAGTTTCCACATAAACGGGTAAGTTCTCGCTCTCGATTGTTTTGAGCATAGAACTTATGAGTAACCCTCCGTAGCCTTTCCCTTGTTCTTCTGGTTTAACGGCTATATTTTGAAAATACCAATGGTCAAAAGGTACTAGCTCTTTATGTCGTTCTTCCTCATAATTAAACACAGCCATAGTTCTTTTCATTACCTTAATTTTTAAACCTACTTTACGCATTGTGTAAAAACCACCATATCTCATCATAGCCCAAGTAGAGGGATAAACTTTATCAGGGGGAAACCATATTGTACTTCCTTCTAAATTACTAGATGTTGCATACGCAAGTCCATGTTTCATTCCATACCTATAGATCATATAAAATCCATATTGTGACTTTTGTATTCTTTCTTCCTCATCAGGATATGCAAACACCATGACAGGATCATCTTGAAAAGCTTCTCCCGCCACTATACACGCCTTTTGAACATCATCCGGTGATAATTTGTAGAGCTTTTCTAAATTATTCATATTCATATTAGAATTAAAAGAAAATTAAATTATAAAAAATTTGTAGACCAATATTTTTTTCCAGTTTATTCACTAAATTTTCATGGATGTCCGCAGAAAAAAATTTTAAAAAGAAGGAGTT
>JAHQWI010000167.1 GCA_029856085.1 Promethearchaeia archaeon
GTTATACATAAGCCGATAAAATTTTTTTTAATTAAATTATTATTTTTATATTTTTATTAGCAATTAATACTAATAATTTTGTAGGTTTGTAGGTTAAATTTGAAAAAATATTATGTTAAACATTATAGGTTATATCACAATTAGTTCCTTTAAATGTATCTAATATGGAGCAAGTATGTTCCAGTTATTATAGTTTTTTAAAAAAATAATTCAAAAAGAAATATTAAAATTTAGTGTTAATCTTAGAAAACAGAGATTCAGATAACCGTTAATCACTTTTCTTTAAAATAATCCGAGCATCTACACAAATTAAGCCTTTTTCATAAATGAAAACGGGATTAAGATCCATTTCATTTATTTCTTCATGCTTAACAACAAGTTCAGATATAGTTAGCAAAGTATTTACAATGGCATCAAGATCCGCTTTTGGTTTCCCACGATATCCGTCGAGTATTGGAAATCCTTTAATTTCGTTAATCATTTCTTTAGCATCATATTCCGTTATAGGAGCTATTCTAAAACTTACATCCTCTAGGAGTTCAACTAAAATACCGCCTATGCCAAACATTAAAGCAGGTCCAAATTGGGGATCAGTTGTCATTCCAATGATAAGTTCTGTGATTGGCTCATCTGCCATTTTTTGCACAGAGATCTTTTTCTCTTTTTGAGAAGGAATTTTCATTAATTCTTCATAGGCATTCTCAACTTCCTGTTTACTCTTTAAATTTAGTTTTACAGCACCAGTATCAGATTTATGGACTATATCTTCTGCCATGAGTTTTAAAACTATAGGAAAACCAATATTTTCTGCTGCCGATAAAGTCTCTTCCTTTGAAGTTGTTAATTTTTGACCAGGAACAAGAATTCCAATTTCTTGTAGAAGCTCCTTGGATTCAAATTCGGTTAAAACTGTTTGATTTGTTTCAATCTTATTCTTCAAAACTTCAGCAATGTTCATTATTATAATCTCATTTAAGAATATTGAACTATTAAGTTCTAATTATTTTATAGAATTATAAAAAAAATATAAAATTAATTAAAAATCGAACTGATAGTAAAAAGAACTAAAAATTAATATAAAAAATTTAAAAAATTAATGATGAAAAAAAAGATATGCTAAGCTTATCTTAGTATAATTCCTTTCTTTTTCCGGACTCTATATTTTCTCACCTCATCTACGACTGAGACACTAAATGCGGCAATAATAAGTGTTATCCAATAATAAGGGTGGAATAAAGGTACAACGTGAAATGCTATTCCCATAGGGGTATATAATATAAGCAATTGTAAACCTAAAGAAAGTCCGGTAGCCCAGAATAAATGTTTATTTGGAAACAGGTAAAATGGCTTCATATTAGAAGTACATGTGTAAACAAACATTAATTCACAAATGACCAGATTTGTAAATAATATTGTCTGAGCTAAAGATATAGCATATGCGCTATCTACTGCCGTTAAACGAGGATCTATTCCCGCATCAACCCAAGCAGGAAGAAAAACACCCCATAACAGTAAATAGAGTGCAATATCAGTGATCGAAGTATATATTCCAAGTAAAAGAACCGGACCTTTAATCTCTGGTAACAAGGTAAATCCTTTTCTTGGTTTCTCTTTCATTACATCGGGATCTGTAGGCGTAAGTCCCAAAACCATAGCGGGTATACCATCAGTTGCTATATTAAGCCATAAAATCTGAATTGGCTTAATCGGAAGGGCAAGAAACACATTTGAAAATAGTTTCGTTACAATATAGGCTACAAGAATTAAAAATATTTCATCAAAGTTAGTACTCAACATATATCTAAAGAATCCTTTAGTGGTTTCAAAAATTCCTCTGCCTTCCTCTATTGCATTAACAATTGTAGCATAATTATCATCGATTAGTATCATTTCTGAAGCCTCTTGAGTTACTTCCGTCCCCTTTAATCCCATTGCGACACCTACATGTGCTCCTTTCACAGCAGGGGCATCGTTTACCCCATCACCTGTCATTGAAACTATAAAATCGAGTTCCTTTAATCTACGTAAAATTCTTAGTTTATGTTCAGAAGACACTCTCGCAAAAATATCTACTGTTTTTACTCTCTCACGGAGTTCATCATCACTCATTTCCTCTAACTCCATTCCAGTAATGGCTTCACTTGATTGTGTTAAACCAATTTCATGAGCGATAGCAATAGCGGTAATTTTATGGTCACCTGTGATCATTATGGTTCTAATACCAGCGTCTCGAGCCTCTTCAATAGCATCTTTTACTTCATCCCTTGCTGGATCTATAATCCCTGCTAAACCAATATATGTATAATCAGTTTCTATTTCTTCCTCTTTATATCCTTCTTTTATCGGTTTATAAGCTATACCTAAAACTCGAAGTGCATTGCTCGCAAATTCTTCATTTTTCTGCAGAATAATATCTTTTGCTTCATTAATAGGCTTTTCTTGACCATCTATAATTACCTTACTTGCTTTGTTTAATAATACATCTGGAGCACCTTTAATAAAGACAAACATTTGATTATCAATTTTTGATACAACTGACATCATCTTTCTATCAGAACTGAAAGGAATTTCATCAATTTTTTCAGCTTTTGTATCTAATTCCATTTTCATAGCTAATACTTTTAGTGAGATTTCTGTTGGGTCACCAACAACATCAGTATTATTAGTACCATCATTTATTGGAGAGACATTTGAATTATTGCAAAACATACACACCTCGAGAAATTTTTTAATATAATTTTCTTCCGATAAGGGAACTTGTTTTCCCTTATCATCAATAATCTTGCCTTCAAGTGCATATCCTACTCCTTCGACATTGTATTCTCTTCCTCCTGAAAACACTTTTACAACTGTCATTTCGTTTTTTGTCAAAGTACCTGTTTTATCTGAACATATAATACTTACCCTTCCCAGTGTCTCAACAGCAGTGAGTTTTCGTACTAGAGCATTGCGATCTGCCATCTTACGCATTCCCAAAGACATAACAACAGTAATTACAACTATTAAACCTTCGGGTACAGCTGAGACCGCCAAACTTATTGATATTTCAAATGCTTCAATAAGTTCATCAATATTAAATTCAGTGGCTAATAGTATAATTAGTTCAACTAGAAAAACTGCTGCACATATTATTAGTATTAGTATTCCTAGAAGTTTTCCAAATCTATTTACCTCTTTCTGAAATGGACTGAGTTCAATCTCTTCTTCTTGTAAACTTTCTGCTATTTTACCAATTTCTGTCTGCATTCCTGTTCCTATAACAATTCCTTCTCCATTACCTCGAGTGATTATAGTATTCATATATCCAAGATTAGTCCTATCTGCTAAAATCATTTTCTCGTCAACGGGTTTTAATTGTTTTTTAACGGGGCTCGACTCTCCCGTTAAAATTGCCTCGTCAACATAAAGTGAATATTCTTTGTAAAGCCTTATATCTGCAGGAAATTTATCTCCTTCCTCAAAGAGTGTAACATCTCCAGGAACGACTTCCTCTACACCAATCTCTATCACTTTACCATCTCTTCGGACTTTAGCAAAATGAGGTGCCAGTTTCTTTAGACTTTCTAGGGATCTTTCAGCTTGATACTCCTGGTAAAAACCTAATATGGCATTTACGATCAAAATTGTTCCTATAACAGCTGCATCTGTATATTCTGAAGGCCATGCTTCACCAGATTCCCCAGATTCATAGATTCCAATCAAAATTGAAATAAGTATTGCAAACATTAGAAGATAGATCAGGAAATCTTTAAATTGTCCTATGAATATCTGCCAGGCTGTCTTACCCTTTTCTTTAATTAATTCATTTCTGCCATATTTTTCAAGTCGATCTAGAACCTCTTTTTCAGCCAAACCAATTTCAATAGAAGTATTCATTTTATCAGCTACTTCTTCAAAATCGATCGCATGCGATTGAATATTTTCCATTTTCATTACACAAATTTTAATTTTTATTTAGATGTTTTTAATAAAAGAAATATATACATATAAACTCATTATTTGATTTAATAAATTTAAATTCTCTTATAGGCTTTAGTAAAAGAAATCCTTAAATATAATCAATCTGATTCTTATGACTCATGAAAACATATCTTAGAATTTACTCTAAAAAAGCTTAAAGGACAAAAAAAAATTTTTGAAAATCAGAAATATTGTTAACCTCTTTGACATTTTGTTAAAATTTAAATACCTTAAGAATTAAAAATGTAAAATTTATAAATATCTTATAGTTAATTTATTAAAAAAGATATAAAAAACATCTAAATTCGATTAGTATGAGACCATCGCGTGTTTTTAGACTATTATTTCGTATATTTATTTTTTTATTGACAATATCGGTAACTGTGGTTTCAATTTTGGGTGGATTATCTGCCATATTGATATTATCAGATACAGATAATATTCAGCCAGATTTTGATAACGCAGAATTTAATCTAGACATAAACAATTCTACGCTTGAAATTGAAAATATTAATTTCTCTCTACCGTTTAAACTTAATAACACGGGTTTTTTTGATTTAGAGAACCTTGAAGTAGGCATTCAATTATTCTTAAATTATAGTGACATTGGAATGATGAATGACACAAAGGTTGTTAAGATACTTGATAAAACTCAGAATTTTGGTGACATCCCTAAAGGTGTAATTGGAGAATTCGTCTTTTTTGGTGAGAATAGCAGTTTTCTTCATGAAAATTTTCCACATCCCATAACAGAGATTAACTGGTTAAGGGGGCCTCCTGCATTAGAGTTTTATGCAAATTTTACAGTTAGTTTAGACTATTCAATAGGAATGCATTCTCTTTCAATTACAATTCTCAATCTATTCGTAGGGGATTCTAGCCCTTTTTAGGAGGTTATCAGGATGGGTGCTGTTAAAAATATGGTAAGAGGATTTTTATTTACTGGCATTTATGTTGTTTTTACTATTGTAATCCCTTTAATAACTTTCACTTTACTCTTTAACATTGAAGGTTTACCTATAGAATGGGAAAAACAAGATCAACAAAATATAACTTTTTGGCTAACTGCTTTTGGATTATTAGTAAGTGGATTTGCGTTTTTCAAATATTCTTCTCCAAAACAATCAATTAGAAAAGGGATTTTTGCTCTCATTCAAGTTATTATAAATTGTTTATATCTATGGAGTTATAGATTCTCTGGTGCTGCCGAAATAACATTTATTATCGTAGATTATGGATTTTTTTCTTTGAGCCTTGCTCAGATGATTTTAATATATATGGGGATCTACTTTTTAACGATTATACTTAAAGTGTATGATGTTATTGATTTCACAATTAATAGAGAGAAAATCCGAGAAAACCGGATGAAAGAATAAAAGAGGTGTAATAAGAAAAATGATATTTCAATCAATGGATTTTTTAGAAGTATTAGCAGAGATAGTTGGTTCTATTCTCATTTTTTTAAAACCATTGGTGGTTCCCATAGGACAGTGGATGGTTGATTGGATTACTACTACAACACAGTTCTTTAAAGAAAATCTCGGTGCGAGTTTAACATTTTATATTGTTATTTGTGCCATTTTAGTAGTCTCTGGTATAGTTATCAATATACTTTGGCCAGGGGACAGACCAGGATCTATCTTTTCAAAAGGAGTAGAAAAAATTGAGGAATATGAAGATAAAATTGGCGTCTCCGAGGACGAGGATATTGTTGATGAAATTAAGAGATGCAAAGATTGCGGAAATCCAGTTGGTGATTCAGAAATCTGTCCATTATGTGGGGCTCGTCAAATATAAATTAATATTTCTTCCTTAAATTTTATTTTTTTAACTTTAAAAGTAATTGTCTAACTTTTTTCTATAGATTTTTTGCTATTAATCCCCCTTGATCATCAATTTCTCCTTTATCTATGAATACTTTTAGATTGTGCTTTTATGAACTAGTTATTAGTATATTACCTTTGATGACTGGTGAAACTTCAGTATCTCCAACAACTAATATAGCATAATTTAATGTAAAATTAACTCGCCAAATATCCTCCTTTAATTTAATAAAATATAATTAAGATAAATAACTAATTTTTCCAAATAGACTATTTTTTAAATACAGTTATTAAAAAAACAGAAAAAAAAAATGTTGATTTTATTATGGATTTTTCTTTAACTGAAAAACAACAAATGTTGAAAAAAATTACAAGAGAATTTGCTGAGGCATATATTGTACCTGTAGCAAAAGAAAGTGATGAAAAACAAGAATTGGACGAAACTGTTTTACAAAAAATGAAAGAAATGAAATACTTTGGGGCATGTATTCCCGAAGAGTTCGGAGGTGCTGGACTTCATGATGATAGCATTGCCTATTGTATTGTTGTTGAGGAAATTGGACGTGCCGATGCAGCTTGGGGGCTTTCTATTGCGGTTCATAATAGTCTTGCTTCTTATCCTATCTATAAATTTGGAACTGAAGAACAAAAACAAAAATTTCTAATAGATCTTGCTAAAGGTGACAAAGTAGGAGCTTTTTGTTTAACAGAAGCAGACGCAGGTTCAGATGCGGGAGGAGTGCAATTAGCAGCTGAAAAAGATGGTAATGAATATATACTCAATGGAACTAAAATTTTCGCAACCAATGGTGGTATCGCAAATACACTACTCGTAATAGCTAAAACTGGTGAAAAAGAGGGTAGAAAACAATTAACTGTTTTTATTGTTGATACTGATACTCCCGGTTATTCTGTAGGCGCAAAAGAAAATAAATTAGGGGTTCGTGGCTCTAATACATCTGAACTTGTATTTGAAGATGTTCGAATACCGCAGGAGAATATTTTAGGAGGAATTGGAGACGGATTTAAGCTTGCAATGCAAATCCTAGGATATGGAAGAATTGGTATTGCAGCTCAATCTGTAGGATTAGGACAAGCATCGTTAGAAGCCTCAATTAAATATGCAAATGAAAGAGTGCAATTTGGAAAACCAATTGGAAGATTTCAAGCGATTCAATGGAAAATCGCAGATATGGCATGTGCTGTGGAAGCGGGGCGATATTTCACTTATAAAGCTGCTTATATGTATGATAATCAAATGGACTATGGACATGTTAGTTCAATGGCAAAATTGGTAGCATCTGAGGCGGCAATGCAAGCAGCTCATAGTGCTGTTCAAATACATGGAGGATACGGTTTAATGAAAGCATATCCCGTAGAAAGATATTTCAGAGATGCAAAGATGGGTGAGATTTACGAGGGAACTAGTGAAATTCAAAGAATGGTAATCGCTAATCATTTATTACGAAAAGGAGTTTAACTAAAAAAATCAAGATAATTATGTTAAATAACTAAATCTTCTCTTAATTTTTTGTTTAATTAAGAAATTTTTTTCTTATTCTTTTTAATTTTTAAAGGAAATCTGATAATTTTTTCAGAGAAATTATTAATTAAATAGTAGTAAGTTTAAATGTGTAATTGATCTATTTAATATGTAATAAGAATATGTATTTTCATTTTTATCTATATAAAATATGAATTTCAATTATAATCTCGAGAGTTTCAAGAATAAAAGAGACCTTATTGAAGAGCTCAATTTTTATAAATCAATTATTTTAAAAAAAGTAAAAATTGGAGATTATAATTCAGGTTTGGAAAAAGTACGATCTGCATTAGTATTACTTGAGGAACACAAAAATATTTTTAATCTTAAGAAAGAGCTACTTGATTTTTATGAGCTGAACAAACAAGTTCATAACGAATTATCAAAACATAGAATGATATATGAACGCCGTTTTAATAATCTTCTAAGGGAAAAGCTTAATGAGTCTAATCTTGAGAATTTTTCAAGGCTTTTAGCTATGCTAAAGAGTGAAGTAGATCAAAATTTTGATAAATGTAATCTAGAAGATATTAGTGATAATATAACTAAGTATTTCAGATATATAAAAAAATTATATGAGATTCTAAGCTGTTATAAAGTATTAAATTATCATGATGCTTCTGAAAAGATTTTTGAATTTGTCAAAGACATAAAACCTGAAAATTTTCCAAATTTAAAATTGTTAATTTCGTTAGTCTATCAAAATTTGCTAAACTATAAATTATCAGAATTTTCTAAAGAATATGATAAAGTCTCAGTTTCTACTCTTTCTAATAGAATGGCAATAAATCAGGATAGATTAGTTGATTTCATAAACTTGATTATGAAACAACCTAAAAGTCCAATAAAGAACTATATTTCAGACACTCGAGAAGTTTATTTTAAAAAAGTGTCATTTTAAATCAGTTATATAGCCAGGAACTTATTTATTACTTAGAATTTAGAGAGCCTCGAAAAAATTTCTTCCCGTTGCTGCATATTCATTTTAGGATAAATAACTATATTATAATATGTTTAGTGGTCATTAAAAAGTCTTTACTCATCATTATTTTTATCATTATCTGCGTCAGTAGGTCTCTTTGGGCAAGAATTTAAATGTCTACCAAGTCTAATGAATTCTTTTCCGCAATATGGGCATTTTTGCTTCTCTGCAGTATCTTTTTTGGGAGTTCCAGGTTTTCCACTAGGTGTTTTTCTTTTTTTCTTTTTTGCAGGCATTATATCACTAATACTAACGTCATCGGGCGCGAATTCACAATTCTGAATGTGTGATGCGAGATCGTCAAACATTTCACCACAAAATGGGCATTCTACTTGAGCAAATACTTCAGAATCTTCCAAATCTGCTTTGCCTGCTTTTCTTTTTTCAAACTTTAATGGAGATTCCTCATCTTCTTCCTCAAATTCATCAATTGATAAATCGATTTCATCATCTCCTTTTATTCCGGCAAGTTCAAACTCTTCTAATTTTATTTGTTTATCTTTAATTTTCTTTTCAGCAATATTTTTACTCTCATCATGCACATCTGAAAATCTGCGGTTATTCTTAACAGGATCATACAAGTCACAAACTTGACATACGTAAGCGCGTGTTCCTAAAACTAAATCTCTTGAAGGACAATAAGCTAAAGATTGTAGGCTATTGCCAATATCACCTTTAGGTTCAAGATGTTTACAAACGATTTTTCTTGAATAATTAACTTTCTGTTTCCGTCTAGGGATTATTAATCACCAAAAGAAGTATATAAAATAATGAAACCTAAAATATAATTTTTATGAATTTCAATTAAGTTTAATTATAGAAATTAAAAATTATATTGTAAATTTCTGAGATCATTGATGATCTTATTTTTTATTTCAATATTATCAAGATTAGGTAATATTTCTTCAACAATATCTCGTAGTTCTATAATTTTTTGTATAAGTAGTTCTGGTTTATTCCAAAATGATGTTCTTAAAGGATGCATTTTTATAATTGCCTTATTATAATTTTCAATTGCAGCTCTATAAAATAGACAAGCATTTTCTAATATATTTAACCTTGATTGATAAATGTTGCCAATCTTATTAAAACACATTCCTGCCCCTGCATAATCACCTTCATTTTCAAAATCTACTGCGGCATCTTGAATTTTATTTAAACCCTCCTCTAAAATATCATTTTCAACTTTCTTTAGAAGTATATATCCTAAAATATAATTTGCTACGCCTCTATAGAAAAGGTTTTTGTGTTTTTTTGAGAGTTTGAAAAGATCTTCAGCAAATTCTCCGGCAAAAATTAAATGGTCATTAGCAATACACTTTTGTGATACAGTTCTTAATAAATCCATTACTTTATCAAAAATTTTTATTTCTTTATAATGATTAATTCCTTGTCTAAATTTTTCTATTCCGGTAAATGCGTCTTTATTATTGAATGCCTGATTCCCCTCATAAATCAATTGTTCAGCATTTTCTTTTAATTTTATTTCTTTATTTCTTTTCTCAACTTTGTGAGAAAAATCATCTACATTAAATGTAATATCTTCCTCCATTGGAATTTCTGTTAAAAAACTTTCATTTAAGTTGTCACCAATGTTAGAGTCAAAAGGGGAGGCTCTTTCAGTTATTTGAGATTTCACTGTAGAATTGACTAAACTAGTGTCTTCTTTTCTGTATTCCTCTCCATAGGCTGATTGTAAAGGTTTTCCTTCAGAAACTAATGCGGACAATTCTGATAGGACATTAGCAAAGAAATATTTGTTTAATCCATCTATAATATATTCGACTCTATGATAATTATTATCATACTCTCCATCATTGGTATCCATATTCACATCTGATAGTCGGTAAATTTCAAACCCCGTTTCATATTTAGTTATTGTATAATCAGTACCCTCTACTTTTTCATGCTTCTTTTTTCCTAAAAGTGTATGGTCAAATACTAAACCACAGAAATCATCATTTTTCGCTTGGAATCCTAATTGATTGATAAGATCAATATAAGAAAAGAAAAGTCCTAATCCCGGATGAGAATGGAACCATCCAATCATATAATACCCCTTCTTTTCTTCATCTAATTTTTCTTGAATGTCTGCTATAAATGCATAATGTCTTTCATCCAATTGAACATCCGTGGCATGTCCAAATGTTAATGCTTCTGCTCGTTCAATATATACAAGATCATCATCAGAATGTCCTATTAAAATTCCATAAATCTCCTTCCAATGCTCAGGGGGAATTGATCTGTTGGAATATCTACTTGCGTACAAAATAATTGTCTTATATGCTTCTGCTCTAATCAAAATAGGTTTTCCAATTTGAGCTTCTTGTTTTTCCACTAAAGGTTTTTGATCTTCAGATTCATTTTTTACATTATCCTTTTTTAACTCCTCGTTATCAGTTGGATTTCTAGATTCTTCCGACATTTTAGATTATCTATATTTTTAGCTTATATAATTATAATATTATTTTAAAAAAATAATAAATCTGTACTTAATTAAAATTATGTATAATTAGAATTAATATTAGATTCTAATAAGAAACAATTTTAATTTAATAATTATCTTGAAATAGAATCAATAAATCTATTTTTAATTTCTTCTGGTTTTAATGGTATATTTTCTACTTGAGCATTTCCAGGCAGTGTATTAATCTTTATAAAATGGCACCCAATTTTTAATCCTTTCAATATTGGAATAATATCTTCTTCATTGTTAATAACTGTAATCGATTCAAATCCCGCACCTTTAGCTATAGTTTCTAATTTGGTTTTTTTACTTGTGTAAGTTCTTTGATTACCTGTTGATCCATAGGAACCATTATCAATAACAATTAAAGTTAGATTTTTTGGTTGGTTATTTGCTATGGTGCTTAAGCTACCTAGATTCATTAGTAAAGACCCATCTCCATCAATACACCAAACCTTGTTTTTAGGTCTCGAGAGAGCAAGCCCAAACGCTATAGATGAGGCTAGCCCCATGGATCCTAACATGTAGAAATTCTCGGCTCTGTCTTTGATATTATATAATTCTCTTGAAGGAGCACCAATGTTACATATTATAAGTTCATTACTTAGTGATTCAACAATTCTCTTTATAGCATCAAATCTTTTCATCTAACTCCCCATAAAGTCTTTTTTAAAAGAATCCCTGCTGAAATTTCTGATGATTTACTTTGTTCAACTGTATTCTTTATAATCTTAATTTTTTCTTTCGAGTCTATAATAAATTTTTCTATTTTTAATAAATCTAGTAAATCGGGTGTGAGCTGTCCCATAGGAATTTGAGCCAAAATTTTTTCTCCTTCAGCACCTCTGTGACTCATTATAAATATAACAGGAATTTTAAATAATTGTAATAGAGACTTTATAGCATTGACTGAATTGCCTAAACCAGAATTTTGCATTAAAATTGCAGGAGTTTTACCACCCAAATATGCACCAGCAGCTATTCCTACGCCTTCTTCTTCTCTTGTAATCGGAATATGTTGAATTTCGTTTTTTTCTTCGATAAGTTGCAATAAACCCTTAAGCATGATGCAAGGTAATGATAGGATTAGATTTATTCCTGAATCTTTAATAGCATCATATAACTTTAAATCTATAGACATTGCTTTTTTTTCTAAAATATAAATTACCTTTTATTATTATTCATTTTAATTTTTTTTTAGTTTTAAGAAGCTAGGGTTTTTCTCAAAACAATACATATAAAATTAGATAAAACAAATGACATATGCGATCAAATTGATTTTTACCTTTTCTAAAGAAAAAATCTAAAGTGGTATTTATGAGAATTTATTTGAAAAAATTTAATTAAATAACACAACTAATAAATTTCATGGTATTAAATCTTTGAAGGTGAAAATAATAGTTATAGAAATAATAGCATCAATTTATACCATAATAATAGGAATTGCAATGTTATGTATGTGGATTTTTCTATTAGGAAAGAGAGAAGTCCCAGACCTTACCACTAAGCCAACTCAAATATCTTTTCATCTAATTGCTGAATTTATAACAGCGATCATGCTTTTAATTGGAGGATTTGGATTATTTGCAAACCAATCTTGGGGGATGGTGATTTTTTATATTTCTATTGGAATGGTGATTTATTCTACAATAAATGCAGCAGGCTTTTATGGTCAGTTAAAAGATTGGCCAATGTTTATTATGTTAATTGTATTTACAATCATTTCTCTTTTGATTACGACATTAATAATACTTGTGGAATTCCACATACTTTAATTAAAACTTACATTATCCCTTTTTTTTTAAGGTCTCGAATTTTATCATCCGAATATCCCAGACTTCTTAAAACTTCCTTCGTGTTTTGACCTATTTTAGGTGCAAAACTTCTTATTTTGAGTGGTGTTCGGGAATATTTAATTGGTGAAGCTACATTTTGAATTTTCCCAAGTTTAGGATGATCCATCTCTACCACCATATTACGTGCTTTTATTTGAGGATCTTCACAAGCTTCTGAAAAAGATTTAACCGGCATAACACAAGCATCGAGATTTATAAATATATCCATCCATTCTCTTTGTGTTTTCTTTAAGAACTCTTTTTGAATTTCGTCAAATACTCCTTCTCTTTTTATTCCCTGTTCAAATTGTTTTAGCATTAAATCATCCCGCTCTAATCCTTTACAAAATTCTCTCCAGAACTTTACTTCTATAATACCAACTGATAAAAATTTGTCATCTTTAGTTTTATAGACCGCGTAAAATGGAAAATCTCCTTGTAAAATGTTTTTTCCTTCGCTTAGATCTTTAGCGAAATGGTAAGCTGAAACTAATGGGATAAATGAGAAGACTGAATCTGTCATTGAAATATCTATGTATTGTCCTTTTTTTTTGGGATTATTTTCTCTTTCAATAATTGCCCCTAATATCCCTATAGCTGTAACCAATGCCCCACCAATGTCAGCAGCTTGAACACCAGGATTTATGGGTGGTATTATTTGATCTTCCGATCCAGATATTTTTCTCTCCTTGTTTAAATCTAAAATGCCACATATTCCTATATAATTAAGGTCATGACCTGCAATTTGTTCATAGGGTCCATATTGACCATATCCTGTTAGGGAACAACATATAATCGAGGGATTAATTGAAGCTAAAGTATCATAATCAATTTTTAATTTATTCATTACTTTTGGTCGAAATGTATCGAGAACCACATCTGCTTGCTTTACCAATTCATAAAAAATCTTTCTTGCTTCAGCTTTTTTCAGGTTAAGTGTAATAGATTTCTTATTCCTCATTAAAATGGAATGAAAGGCACTTTCCCTATACTTGCCTTTTTGGAAAAAAGGTGGAGGGTTACTATAAGGATAATTAGGATCTTCCACTCGGATGACATCTGCTCCAAGATCACTAAGTATCATGGAACAGTAGGGACCTGGCAACATCCTCGAAAGATCTAATATAACTTTCCCTTCTAAAGGTAATGACATAATAATTAAAAATTAGGAATTCATAATTAAAAGTTTCCGAAAATAAAAAACAAATAGAATTCAAATAAATTTATTCAGGTAAATACTGTTTCCTCCTCCTCTGAACCCATGATATCTTTCCGGATTTACTAAATCGAAAAATTTCAAATTCATTATCTTTCCATATCATAATCCATGAAGAACACGTAAAATAATTTATTGGATTACTAATCAGTTTTAATTCCTTAAGTAAAGATTGAGATTTGAATAATTCTGGCATAAATTTAATGTCGCTTATTTCTAATAATTTTTTATTAACTGAGTTTTTGCGTGATTTGTAATTGTAAAAAAAATCGAAGGGTGAATTTGAAATATTTTTTCCTTCAATACTTAAAGTATCAAGGATACTTCTATTCTCAGAATTTTCTATTATTGAGATTCTATTGAATCCAAGATATAGGTGCTGTAATTGTTTTAATATGTTCAGATGTCTTATCGCTGTTATCTTATTATTTCTAAGATCTAAAAATTTTAAATTTTTTAAGTTATCTAATCCTTTAATTTCAGATATTTGATTATAACTTAGATCTAAAAATTCTAGATTAGTAAGATTATCTAGACCCTTAATTTCAGTTATTCTATTATTACTAAGATCTAATCTTTTTAAATTATTGAGATACTTCAATCCTTTAATTTCATTGATTCTATTGTTCCGTAGATTTAATATTTCTAAGTTTGATAAATGTTCTAACTTTTGTATTTCTGCGATCTGATTATCATAAATCATTAATGATTTCAAATTAGAATGGTTCTTGATCCCTTGGATCTTAAGGACTTCATTATTATTGAGGTATAAGTATTCCAATTTCTTTAAGTGTTCCAACCCTTTAATTTCTCTAATTTTATTCCCTTGAAGGTGTAAAGATTTTAAATTAATTAGGTTATGCAAACCTTCTATTTCCGTAATCCTATTAAAATTTAAATACAATTTATTTAAATTTATTAACTTCCCCAGACCTTTAACTTTTAATATATTATCTATATTACTACTGCTTAAATTAATAATGGGATAAGGCCCAAAAGGGAAGAAGATTTTCCCTTCAAAGTCGATATATTCGATAGTCTTCAATAACGATTTTAATTTTAAGTTATTAGTTTTTTCTAATGTTTTGATTATTAGAATTATACAAAGCTCTGATTCTTCATGGTTTAAAGCCCATTTAATTGGTTCTAATGCTTGATCAGAGAAGTTTCTAATAATAATACTCGCAGCGTTTCCCCGTATTAACTCATTTAAATCTGATATTAATAGATTCTCAAGAAAAAAATATACGCTCTCTTCTTTAGAACCGATTAGACCTAAGAATTTTACACTTAACATCCTGGTTCTGTTGTCCAATTCGAGAGGATTTTCAATTACTGATATCAATAATTCTGATGCTTTACTTTTGTCCAATTTTTTTTTTTTAAAATCCTCGTAAATTTCCTTAGGTGATAATGTTGACATATAGTAATTCATTAAATAAATCTTAATTATAAATAATGTAGAGAAAAAATTAATTAAAATTCTATAATTCAATTATTTCTGCTTCCATATTATCCGTATCTATAATAGCAAATGTCGATTTTCCTGTTAAATAACCACATAATTCGCCTGGATTAACCACTAAAACTCCTTTTTCATTTTTATTTATTAAAGAATGCGTATGTCCTGATAAGATAATATCAAATTTACCTGAATGAGCTAATGCTTCTATAGTTTCCTTTCTTGGCATATGGGAGGCAAAAATTCTCTTTCCTCCTAATTCTAAAATCAACTCATTACCATTTTGAGCAAATTGACATATTTGCCCCAAATTTTGCGTTAAAAACAATCTTTCTCCATCATTGTTCCCAAAAACACCGAAAAAATTTTTCTTTATAGCATCATCGAGCTTATCAAACCATCTTTTGACAAAAGGTGAAACATAATCTCCGCAATGAATAACTGCATTAACTTTTCTTTCATTTATTATTGAGACTGCTCGGAGGATGTTATCTTTATGATCGTGCGAATCACTTATAATTGCTATTTTCATCCTTTAAAATTCTCCTTTAGTATAAAATTATTAGGAATTAGATATAATTAAATTAAATTATTATATGTTTTATATTAATACTAACGAAATTTTTACAATTTTAAAATGATAGAAGAATTCTTTAAAACAGAAAAAGCTCATGTTAATAAAGAATTGGAGAAATATTTTGCTCAGTTACGGAAAACAGAAAAGGATATCCTCCTCAAGGATTTTATTGCACAACTTGAAGAATTTATTTTAAACGATAAAGCAAAAAGAATTCATCCCGTTTTATTAAGCGCTGCTTTTTCTGGTATAGTGAATCCAATGTATTTAGAAGATCAATTAGAACAAATACGAGAAGTATCTATAGCGGTTGAATTATTGCATAGTGGCCATCTAATTCATGATGATCTTTTGGATGACGATCCAGTAAGAAGAGGTAAACCGACTTTTCACACCCAATTAAAGAATGAATTAAATCAAATTTATAAAGATCTTAATATCCATAATAAAGATGAGATAGTTAGATTATATGGAAGAGATATGAGCATTTTAGGAGGCACTCAAGGATATTTACTTGGTTTAGACATTTTAAAATCTGCAAAATTCCCAGAACATCCAAAATTATTAGCCATCAATGAATATACAAAAGCTATGGATTTCTTAATGAAGGGACAACTAATCGAAGAATATATGAATTATAACAACATAACTATGACTTTAGAACAGTATTTAAATATTGCCGAGTGTCAGAGAGCTAAATTATTCGAAAAATCTGCAGAAATAGGTGCTATTTTAGCAAAAGGTAATATCCATTATCAAATCAAACCTCTTAGCGATGCATTGCTGAGTATTGGTCAAGCTCATGCCATAAGAGATGATATTATTGATCTAGAAGATGATATCAAGGCGAAAAATCGTTCAAAAATTGTATATATTTTAGCAGTTCAAAATACTGATGAAAACCAATCAAAGACACTGAATGAAATCTATCATAAAGACATTTTAACTAAAAATGATATAAGAGAAGTGAAAAACATTTTCACTGAAACAAATGCTTTAATAATAGCTGAACACCTATCAAAAAACTTAGTAGAACAAGCAAAGAATAATTTAAAGGACATATACCCTGATCTCAACAAGGAGCAAAAGATTTTTTTTAACGAGTTCTCTGATTTCATTTACGAAAGAGAGTTTTAACTATTATATCTCTTTCTTTTAGACAACCACATAAGGTATATGTAGTCTCCTTAACATTATGTTATTAAGTTCTTTAAAAACCTCTAAAACATTATAATTCTCTAAAGAAGATGTCCTATAAAACCCGTCTAATTGTTTTTCTCTTATATACTTATGAATTAATTTATCATCGACAATTTCTGATATAGGTGTTTTCTCTAATAAATCGCTCTTACTTCCTACTAAAATAATAGGGATATCTGAACTGACAGCATATTTAATTAGTTGCTCATACCAAAAATCTAACTGATTAAATGTGAAGGTATTTACTAAATCAAAAACTAATAACGCTCCATTAGCACCTTCAATGAATCTAGGAAGCAATGGTATGAAACGCTCTTGACCACCAAAATCGAAAATTGAATTAACAATATAATTCTCTTTTATTTCATCGGGATTTTCTTTAAAATTTATCCTTAAATGAACTGAATGAAAATTAATTCCTATTGTTGGAGAAGTATCGAAATCAAATGAATTGAAACAGTAACGATTAAAAAGACACGTCTTTCCTACTGAACTAGCGCCACATATTACTATCTTAAGGCTATATATAACCTCTTTTCCATCGTAACTCATTAGCTCAAATGCTCTAAGTAAATGAAGAATTGGATTTAATTTTACTATTGGTTAAATTTGAAATTCAAATTATTACATCTGAAATAATTATTAAAAATTTAAATATTTTGTCTAAAGGATTAATAATCCTTTAATTTTAGTGGTATTACAAAAATGGAAAAAATAATGAAATATACTTTTTGAAAAGATACCAATGCCAATTTTTTTACTTATCTCTTTTTATATCAAAATCCTACAGCATAACCGTCTTTACGCCAATCTGATGCGCCTAAATAACCGTTTTCAAGCTTGTATATTATTTGCCCACCGCCAAAGTTAGTATATTCTTCTTTAGAAACTTCATGCCCTAATTGAGATAAACAATCAAAAACCTCTTGGTTAAATCCAGATTCGAGAAAAACTATCAAATCTTGGGAAAACCTCCATCTTGGTGCATCTAATGCTTCCTGAGGATTCTGTCTATGCTCAAATATACGAATCATCAATTGTACATGTCCCTGTGACTGCATTGCTCCTCCCATAACTCCAAAGCTCATCAAAGGTTTCCCATTTTTCGTCACAAATGCTGGAATAATTGTATGAAACGGGCGTTTATTTGGTCCTACTTGATTTGGATGTCCTTCCACTAAAGAAAATCCATTTCCTCGATTTTGAAGACTAATTCCCGTATTAGGAACAACAATACACGAGCCGAAACCTGTATAATTAGATTGGATATAAGATACCATCATACCCTCAGAATCTGCCGCTGTTAAATATACCGTGTCTCCTTTTTTTGGTATCCCCTCTTTAAATTGTCTAGCTTCCTTTAAATGAATCAAACTTGCTCTTTCTTCTAAATATTCTGATTTTAAGAAACTCAATGGATTAAATTCTAAAGTACATGGATCTGAAATATAACGATAGGCATCAGCAAAGGCTAATTTCATAGCTTCAATTTGTAAGTGAAGTGATTCAGGGGAATCTGGTTCATATGAATTCAATTCGAACTGGTTAAGAATTCCAAGCATAATTAATGCTGCCAAACCTTGACCATTTGGAGGAATTTCATGTAAAGTGACATTATTAAAATCGATTTTGAGAGATTGTTCCCAAGTTGCATTATGATTTTCCAAGTCCTCTAGTGTTAAACTTCCGCCTGTTTTTTCTGCATGTGCTACGATTTTTTTAGCTAGATCCCCACAATAAAATACTTCTCCTTCCGTTTCTGCGATTAATTTTAGAGTTCTTGCTTGAGCAGGAAATTTGAATATAGTTCCCGGTTTTGGAGCTTTACCATTACGAAAAAAAGAATTATAAAACTCAGGAAATGTATCTTTGAAATTTGGGATAAATTTTTCATAGGAATCAAATTGAGATTGCCAACTTATTGCTGTTATCGGTGAAACCAAAAATCCATTTTCAGCGTACTTAATTGCCGGTTCAAATAATTCTCTAAATGATAATTGACCATACTTTTTTGAAAGTTCAATCCAAGCAGATACAACTCCTGGAACAGTCACAGAATCCCAACCAATTAATGGCATTATCTTACGACCAGAAAAATGTTCTCGTGTCCATGCTGCCGGAGATCTACCTGATGCATTTAATCCCACTATTTTTTTACCATCCCATAATATTACAAAAGCGTCACTTCCAATACCATTCATCGTTGGTTCAACAACGGTTAAACAAATCGCAGCAGCAACTGCTGCATCAACAGCATTCC
>JAHQWI010000168.1 GCA_029856085.1 Promethearchaeia archaeon
ATCTGCATGTGAATTTTTAAAAAGGTTGTACATTTTCAATAATTCTTCTTTGGTAAAAATAATGTCGGCAGCTGTAATGAAATAATTATAAATTTCTTCATTACTCTGATTTTGATTAATTCTTTTAATAGCCACCTCTATAGCATTAGCCATTCCAGAGATTTCTTTTTGTTCTGCAATCAGGATTTCAACATTCTTATTTTTAAGGATTTCTTTTATTAATAACTCCTTTTTGTAGCCTACAATAACACAAAATTTATTAAATCCAGCTTCATTAAAATTCGAGATGATTCTGGAAATGATTGTTTTTCCATTAATTTCAATTAATGGTTTAGGGATTTTATTTGAGATTGGTCGTAATCTTGTAGCAAATCCCGCAGCTAATATAATTACATAAAAATTTGGTTTTAATTCCATAAATTGGTATTTTCAATTAATTTTCGTATATATATTCTAAAATTATTACTTAATTATTAGGTATATCTTTTTATTTTCATATTCTAATATTCATGCATGGAAGACCAAGATAAAATTATTGAGGAACTAGAATCAGATGTATCTGAATTAATCGAAAAAGAGCTTGAATCTGCTTCAGCTATAATTGGTATTAATGTGGGAACTCCAGAGGGCACTAAAATTACAAGTAGGTTTAAAAATCCCATTAATATGACTGTAGGTGAAGTTACTGCTGCGAATAGTAGTCTTGTATTTTTATCTTCTAAAATGTTACGAGATTCATTAAATCAGGATGTTGGTTATAATTTAATTACGGGTAAGGATAGAATTGTCCTTTCTATATTATCCGAAAACATAACTATGATCGCTTATCTCAATCGAGAATTAGCCGACCTTGAAGGATTAGACTCGTACATAAATAGATTACAAAGATTGGCATTACAAATTTCAGCAATAATAGAAACTTCAGATATTCTTAAGGAAGAAATATTCAAGGGATTAAAAAGAGCAATCCCTAATACCCTTGTACTTGCAATTATTACTAAAGATGGATTGCCTATAAAAATTCAATCAACGATGCCTGAGCCAATCCTATCTGCTATGATTGCCGCATTATATAATTTATCAGGAGTCTTATTGGAAAGTGGGATGGAATATTCAATAATTGGGGGAGAAAATGGTTCTGTTATTATTCATGAATTAGACGAGAATCGAATTCTTGCACTCGCAGTCCCAGAATCGGATGAGAGGAAATTAGGATCCTATATCGCCAAAATAAAAGCGATAATTTTGAAGGTTATATAACAAGCGATAATGCTTCTGAATATTTGAGCGATTTAGAATATTAGAAAATGAGGTGAAAGGATGTCTTATGAAAGAAATGCTTCTGAAAATCATCACGGCCGGAGATGGAGGAGTTGGTAAAACAACACTTCTCTATCGGTATGTTGAGGGAAAATTTCTGACAGATACTAAGGCAACTTTAGGAGTTGAATTTTTTTGGAAGGTATTTAATACCAACGATAAACAAATAGATCTTCAATTATGGGACTTTGGGGGTCAACAAGTCTTTCGTCATATACTAAAAAACTACGCTTCGGGAGCACATGGAGCTTTATTACTTTTTGATCTCACGAATAACTCCAGTTTAGAGCAAATAGATGAGTGGGTTGATATTTGTAGAGAATAAGATCCAAATTTACCAATTATATTTTTAGGAACTAAATTAGACTTAACTGACTTAATTATCGTTGAGGATAAAGATGCTATATTCTTTAAGGAGAAATATGGTTTTCTAGAGTATATTAAAGTGTCCTCTAAAATGGATGAAAATGTTGATTTAGCATTTCGGTTATTAATAAATGAAATTATGAAAGCTCTTTAAATAAATAGAATATGATTATCTATAAAAAGAGGTACCATAATTAAAAGTATAGATTATTTATTCTACTTTTTTCTTAATCAATAATTGAATCCCTTATAATCTTATGAATTTTATATACAACTTCAAATGCACCATCATAAGATTCTGATAAGGTATTTCCTTTAAATAACACGGTACATAAAGGTTCTCCTTTTAAGATATTTGTGCTTGACTCACTTTTATCATGAATATACTTAAGGTTATTAATTTCAGATATGGAAGTCTTATTAATCTCATTTGGGGCAAATACTATTAATTTTGTTGAAAACCCACTTAATTTCTTAGAACTTATTAATTTTTTAATGACATCCCATTTATCTAAATCAAAACTTTTTATATGTAAGTCTAAAAGGTTTAAATCATAACTCATTTCAGATGCACTTATCGAACCAGGGATTCTTGGATTAATCTCCATCAAATATGGATAATGGTCTTTTAAAACATAATCAAATCCATTAATACCTTTTAACTCTAATTCGATTGTTAGGATTTTTGAAATCCTTGATATAATTTGTTCATCCTTTTTTGGCAAACCCGAAGGTACGATATTACCGCAATATATAAATTCTTTAGGAGCATTTAAAAATTGTTCTCCAATAATTTGACGATTGATTGAAATAACTTCACATTTTATACCATTTGAAATTGTTGTACAGCTTATAGGAATGCCCTCTATATACTCTTGAATCACCCATTCTAGGGGATTAAACTCTTTACCTTCTAAAATTTTACTTTTAGATAATAATTCTTCATGGTTTTGAATTTTGAAAACATTCAATCCACCAGCACTTTTAGATTTTTTAAAAATAATTGGAAATTGAAGATTATTTTTATAAGCCTTTAAATTTTCGTAAGAAATAGTAAAAGGAACCTTAAACTTGTGTAACTTCAAAATCTTATAAACATAATTAATATTACGAGCCAATTTGAGTGTTTCAATATCATTATTCAACTCCTTTATCTTGTAATTCTTATCCTTTATTTCGTTTGAAATCGCTTCTCGTTCTATATAAGCATCATCTAATCCGCTCCCAATCATTAAATAATTAATTCTAGGATATTTTTTCAGTAATTTTATTGTAAAATCTGACAATAACTGGCTATATTTGTCTTTTATTGAATTGTAATCGGTCCTTAACTCTTTTGTTAAAACGAAACTATCCTTCACATTTGGATAAAAATCTAAGTCACCAAAAAAATCTACCGCATAAACTTCATATCCTGCATTCTTCAAAGAAAAAGCTAATGGACGAGTGTTGAATCCAACAATTAAGACAGATTTCGTAGTATTTTCCATTAATAAACAATTAGAATATAAAATTTAAGAAGTTTTTAGGAAATAAAATTAAAGTATTTTTTTCAATTCTAGTATTAAGGAGTTGGGATTATACTTATTAAATTTGTATAGTTGGCAATTGGCATATTTTTTGAAGTTCTTCTTAATCTTTTCAGCAGAATAAGTGTGTACTCCAAGAGCTTGAGTGGCATAAGACTTCTTTGGCTCTAGAACCACCATGTGTATTTTTAGATTTGATAATTTCTTTGTTAATTCTTTTAATTCTTGAGTAATTAACACATAATCAGATTCAACTTGAGCTATTAAGTCAGGATGTTTAGCTGAGATGTTAGCTCCACAGTCACTACATATAAAAACGATTGGTATAATGTTTCTATCCTTCAATTTTTCTACTTTTATAAGCTCAGAAACCTTTTTAAGAGCTGCTGCCATTGGGGTGTATGATTTTCCCTCGATCTTTTTCAATTTGTTAACTGCCATCTTAAAATTGACAGTTGGTTTTTGAAGAACTAAGGCTTGTTTACCTCGAAATATAATTAAAGCAATTTTATCTCTTTTTCTAAAACCTTCTCGGTGTAAAGATAAAATTACATCGGTCATTTGTTTAATTACATAATACATTGATGCTGAACTATCAAGTACAAAAAATAGAGCTAAAGGAGCACGATATTCATAAATTTTATCCATTAAATCATACCTATTAAAATGTATTGGAAATTCTATATCAGTCTCGTTATATGCTATGTTTTTAAGATAATTTCTAATTGTAGCGTCCAAAGCAATTCTTTTCGGGTTCTCGCTTATGGGTGTTCTGTATGATACATATCTACCCTTTTGAGAGGAAGAGATTTTAATTCTTCTTCCTATTCCTCTACCCCCATAATCAGAAATCTTTCGATCTTTTCTAATATTATCTAGAATTGATGTCATTTTTTTTTCCATTTGATAAATGAATGGCAGTGACGTTTTTTTAGCTTTAAAAAATCTGAGATCATCATCAAAAGGAATATTTTTTACTTTCCAACCTCCAGCAGGTTTAGGACTTCTCTTTTTATTGTCCGGATATTTTGGAGGAGGAAGCTTCTGCTCTCTCGTTTCTGGTATATCCACTTTATCTGGATCAACAGATTGACGTTTGAACTCTTTTTGGGAAGAATCATCATGCTTTAAAGGTCCTTCTGTTTCTCTGTTGGGTTGTAGTACATTAGTATTTTCATAAGCTTCCTTTATTTTTCCGTAAACTTCAGCAATCTTAGATTTTATCTCTTCGGGTGTCATTTCATAATGAAGTGATTGAATTCTATGTTCGAATACTAAATCCATAGCTATATTTAGATCGTCTTCCACAATGTCTTTCCTTGAATTTAGAGCGGCATGAGCTCTGGCGCATCTAATAAAGGTAATATCTGCTCTTTGTGAGAAGATTTCTAATTCGCTAACTATTTTAGATACAAATTCATAAACAGAATTAGGGATTTGAACTTCCTTTAATATTTTACGGGCATTTAGGTTTTTTTGCCTTAATTCGTCTTGTTGATCTTCATAATTTTTAATGAATTTTTTTGGGTTATCATCAAAACTAATAACTCTTTTAGTGATTTCAGCTCGCAATTCGTTATCTTTCGGAGCTCTGATCCTAACCTCTAAACCAAGCCGGTCTGCTATTTGTGGTCTCAAGTCACCTTCTTCAGGATTCATGCTTCCTACGAGAACGAATCGAGAAGGGTGAGATACAGAAATACCCTCTCTCTCTATTATATTAACACCAGATGCAGCAGAATCTAAAAGAACATCAACAATATGATCCTGAAGTAAATTAATCTCATCTACATATAAAATACCACGATTAGCTTTTGCCAATAATCCTGGATGTAGAGCCCTTATTCCCTCGGTTAGTACTTTATCAATAGATAAGGAGCCACATACCATATCCTCCGTAACGCCCAAAGGTAGATTCACTAACCACATATCCCTGAATTCAGTTTCAATTTTCTTTTTTTCCTTTTTTTCTTTGCAACTTTCACATAAATCGTCAATATCGGAATCAGGGTCGCATGAAAATTCACAACCTTTGATAACCTCAATTTGGGGCATTAATTCTACGAGACTTCGTACAGCAGTGCTCTTTCCTGTACCTTGATGGCCGGTTAATAAAACACCTGAAATCTGTGGGTCAATAACATTAAGAATTAAAGCCATCTTCATTTTATCTTGCCCAAGTATTGCTGTAAACGGAAAATTAATTTTTTTCATAATAAAGTATGTTTCCTTTAATTTCTAAGATTTAACTATTTTAACTCGTAGTTTTCTTAATCAAAATAACGCTTAATCAAATAAAAATATATCAAAACTAAAAATAAGATGAAAAATATTTTTTTAGGGTTAGAAAACTAAAACTTTTTAGATAGTTCTTTCAATTTTTTACTCAAACCAGCCACAACTCCATCCCACTTGAATATTGATTTTTCTAATTGGGGGATTACTATTTCTCTTTCCTTGAATTCTAAGAATTCTTTGAATTGTTTGATAAAATCTATTCTTTTATTTGTTTCTTCCACAAATCTGTTTATCTCTTGATTTTGATTTTCTAAAACTTCAGGAATACGCTGAGCTTCCCCACGTCGAGTTAAAGTTGTTAAATATTCTTCAGTTCCTAATAGCAATGAATTCAATTGTTCAATTTTATCATCAATTATTTTTTCATAAGTTTGTGGTAGTTTCTCTTTAGGGAACAAATTTGTTACGTCTACAATGAATTTTTGTGTCAAACTAATTAATTGTTCCATGCTTTCGTATCCTTCAACTCTATAATCGGCAGAATGATAAGAGGCTTCTATCCCACTGTTTACGTCATCTAATCTGAAGATCTTAAACCCAGGATCATTTTTCAATTGTTTATCTGGATCCCCCCTTTTATCAGCAACTTCTATTTGGCGTATTAATCGCTGAGGGTTAATTACAAGAGAAATCGCTAATGGATTATTTTGTTGATAAGATAACGTTGTACGAATATCGATATGGGACATCATAACCTTAAATCCAGGATGTGAGTGCCACCAACCAACTACAAATTCAGGAGGATCCCTTGAAAAGGCTTCATCGTCAATTATATAAAGAGATTCATAGTCTTCATCTGACCATTTGTACTGATCAATCACAGCATCCTTATCTAATTTTTGATGCATAATCGGGTAAGCAGCTGATACGATAACATTATCACCTTCATTTCGACCTGTAAAAATACCACTTACTTCAAGCCAATCATCTTTTGGTATACGTGCATTTGCAAATCTTACTGCAGCAGCCACGATAGTTAAATAAACCTTTTTAGGGATTATTACTGTCATTTTTTCAACCAGTGTTCTTTTCTTTGAAATTAAATTATTTTTTAATAACTTTTTACAAATTAATACAAATTTTTGTATTTATGTCTTTTTCATTGCACAAAGAAAGATAGATGATTTGATGCACTCTAAGTTAGCCTATTCCATAAAATTTTTAATATTAGAAATAAATTTTACCATGAAATAAATAATAATTTAAATTCAAAATTTAACATTATAATATTACTTGATTCAAATAATTATAATATAAAAAGTGATTTACCTTGACAGAAAGAGGATTTATTCCACTTACAAGCGAACTTGGTGTAGCTGGAACAAGCTATCGAATCCAATTAGGATTGATTAATGATAAATGGGCCTCACGTTTGTTAAAAGGAAGAGATGTAATTGATTCATATGTTTATAAGGATGAAGACGTTCAGGGAGGTTTTCCAAACCAAAATTTGATCGTAGGATGGGTTCTACGTACAGTAGCAATTCCTAATATTAATCCTCATCAAGTCATGAAAACCACACAAGCTTTAGTGAAACAGGCAATTAGAAAGAAAGAAGAAAGGAAGGTTGTAGCTCCTTTATCAGAAACTAAGGAAGTTGAATTAGAGAAAGTACCAGAAAGTGAATTAAAAAGACCACAAGTTCAAGGATGGGTTAAAACAGAGGGTACAAAAAGCCAACAAGAACTCGACGAAGAGAGAAGACAAGCTTTTAAAGAAACAGTAGCGGCTAGAAAAGCTGGAGGACAACCTAGTACTTCAGCAGCTTCAACATTGAAGACATCAAGGCAATTGCCATCAATCCCAAAAGAAGGAATGGCAGAAAGAACACCAACAAGTTCAACAGCTACAAGTTTTTGTCCACACTGTGGCAAGGATTTAGATTGGAGATTTTGTCCTTTCTGCGGCAAGCCGTTACCCCATGATTAAATCCTAGCTTATTTACCTAATTGGATTATAATTGTAAATTATAAAAATTGACCTTTTTAAATTAAATGCTTTTTGTTCAAATATTTAAAACCATACAAACTATATATATATCATAAATTTGAAAAAACAAGTGAATTTAAAATGGGGAAAAGTAGCGATCAAAGTATAGTAACAATTAAACCACTTGCTTATTATAAAATGTTACTACATGTTTTACGTTTTGGATCAAAATATATAGAACATTCAAAATTATCTGAAGTTATGGGCGTTCTAATTGGTCGTCTTGAAGGAGAAGACGAAATTAAAAATGTTATAGTTGAAGATGTAGTACCGGTTTCTCATGGAGGTACAATAGAGGTGAAATTCTCAGTTGAACAGTTGGGAGCATTTGGGGAATTAGATACAAAAATATGGGAGCAATATGGCGATCTTGGATGGTTTTCGGTAGGATGGATGCATAGCCATCCTGGACTCGGTATTTTCTTCAGTGGAACGGATAAATTCAACCAAATCTTTTGGCAGAAGAACCCTACCGGTATAGGAATTGTTTTTGACCATACATATCTCGATAAACCAGGAGATTTAGGTTTTAGAGTTTTCAGATTAGATGAAACAAATCTAGATGACCCTTCATTAGCTTTAAAATCAGATTACCATGAAGTAAAGGCTATTGTCGAACCTCCTAATAGTCATGAATTCTATTTAAAGATAATGGAATTAATAAATGCTGTTCACACGGGAAGCCCTCAAATTCTTGAACTAAATGAAACAGTTGACTTGTTTAGCGATGTTTTTATCCCTGAAGAAGAACAAATAGAATCGAAATTGCCTGAAATAAATTTTGAGGAAATAATTTCAACTTTAAAAAAAGGGATGGATAATTTTCTAGAATTAACCATTAAACCAATGGCTTATTTACTTAATACCTGGGGACAAGATATTGTCAATAAGATATATATAAATAACTCAGGGATGAGGAACGATTTAAAAGAAATAAGAGATAAATTGAGTAATGAAATTATTAATTTACAACAATCTTTCAATTATGATCTGCAGAATGATTTAAAAGATATAGATTTCTATGTTGATGATAAACTTGAAGAATTGGATAATGAAAAGGAGAATATCAAAGAGTTAGTTAACAATTCGAAAGAGGACTTTAAAACTCAAATTGATTTATCATTTAAAGATAAGGCGTTTAATCAGCTTTTAGAAGAAAATACAAGGATATCTAATAGTCTAACGGAGTTTAACAAAAATTTCTTAAATAATATTGAAAATTTAGAAAGAGGAAGCAATGCCATTAAAAAATATACAGAAAGATATAAATCTTTAGATACTTTAATCCAAAGCAATTTAAACACAGTACAAGAAGATTTATTGACATCTTTTAATAAAAAGGTAAGTAGGATTAAGGGCAATCTTAATAATCTAAATAAAGAGACAAAAAGTTATTTATCTGATTTAAAGGCAGCGATTATATTATTAGAAAGTTCTAAGAATCCAATCAAAAATAAATTAAAAACATTACAAACGGAAAATAAAGATTTACAAAAGACAGTAAAGGATCTTAGGTCTGAAAATCAAGAGTCATTAGACAAAATAAAAAAACTAGAAAAAGGGGGCGAGTAAGGAAAGTTGTCATCGCTAGATAATAAACGCGAAAATGGTGGGTTTTTAGTTAAAATTAAAGCAGATGCATTGATTCGAATGATTACTCATGTGTTAAGATTTGGGAATGAGGCTTTAGATGAAAGCGTTGAGGTAATGGGCGTTTGTATTGGTGATATAGATGAAATTAACAAAGTAATCAATTTAATTAATATTATTCCAATACAACACGGAATTCATGTATCAACTGGTTTTACTAAAGAAGACATTGAATTATTTGTTGGATTAGATAAGCAATACCAAGAAAAGGATATGAAGATAGTAGGATGGTATAATTCCCGACCAGGTTGGGGTCTAGATTTTACTGAAATTACAATTCAAAACCATAAATTTTTCCAAACAGAGAAAAATCCTAAAGGATTTGTTGTAATTTTTGATCATACACTCATGGGTAAAGATAAAGGGTTTGGCTTTAAAATTTATACATTAAAAGAACATAAAAAATCAAATGATTACCTTGAAGTCTCATATGAAATTGAGATACCTGCCAACCTAAATTTCTTTAAATGGGTACAAAAGTTTGTAGAAGATTCACAAAGATTATCTCCAATCATAATTAAAGAATTAAAGGAACAACCTTTAAGGGAACTTCAAGATATACCTCTTTCAGCTGAAGATTTGATAGAAGAAAGTGTTAAAGATTATTCAGGACAGGTTGATCAGGTAATATCTGGTTTTAGTAATGGATTGGCTAAATTAAGTGAAGCAATTGGAGGGACTTATGAAACTCAGGTTAATACATGGATTGGTGAGGTGACTCAAGGAGCTCTAAAAGGGATGGAACCTATTAGTAGATCCTTGAACCAATTAAAAAATTCTGTTTCAGATGGTCTAAGAGAGGTACAGAAATTCTTTAATAGCACGTTTGAAGAAATTTCTGGACTTTTTAAGAAGAATATTGCTGAATATATTGATAGACGTGTCGATGGTCAAAGAGAATTAAAAAATGAAATTTCAAATATTCTAAATGGAACAATTGAAGAATCAAAAATAAAAATTGATGATCATATTCAAAGTGTAATTACTCCATTGGAAGAAAAAATTCAGAATGTGTTAAATACATTAGAAGGAACTTCAAATTTAAACTCTCAAATGTCAAGTTTGATAATGGAATTAAATAACCTAGCTTCAGATAAGGATGCTGAAATAAAAAATCTTACAAAAAATATTAGCGAACACATAGAAAAAGTTACGGCTCCATTTAAAACAGAAATTGATGCCAAATTTGAAGAAATAGATTTAGAATTAAAACCAATCAAAGAAAGTTATTCAGAAATAAAAATTTTATTTGAAAAACTCCAAAAAACAATTACGGATTTCCGCAATATAACTTAAATTTATTATCAGAAGAATTGTAAACTCGAGACTTTTGAAATATGTAATTTATATTTTGGAATATTCGTATTTAATCTTTTTAATTGATTTAGTTTAGCAACCCGACCTAAAATCCTGCCTATTCTATCAACTTTGATATCTACACCATAATTATCCCGGAGAACAGAGTTGATCTTATAAGAAGATAATATTACAACACTTGAAATATTTTTCTCGCAAAGTAGTTCAATTCCCTTTTTCACGAAATTTATCAGGCTTTCTCTATTTTCTACTTGAGTCTTTTTCATTCTTAAAAAAAAAATTGAATATAATATATTAATATATTATATCTTAGAGTTTACATTTATATAAAAATATTTCATATGAAATTTATCAATTGACTTAATATGAATATTCTTTTTAGTTGTTTAGTTCTAAGTTCTATTTTTAATATATAATTAGGTTTAAATTAATTAAAAAAATTAATACATATAATGTCTAATAAGCAATCGGATTCTTCAAAAAAGTCAAAACCTGATAAAATTGCGGTTAAACAAAAAGTTAAAGGCTTCACCTCAAAACAGAATATTAAATTGACAAGGTTCACATCAAAAGCAAAAGGTCAATTATCAGCTTTTTATTCTGATAAGATAATTCATCAAGAAGTCTATATAGATGGTAAAGAACCAAAGTCATATTCTTTCCAGCGAAAATTTTATGGTCTATATGGGATATTTATGGTATATTCACTACTATTAATTACTGCTATTAACATTCCAGGAAGTACTTGGATTAATATATTAATGCTTGGAAATCCTTTCGTTTTTTCAAATACAATTGTTGCATTTTTTCTGGTGTTGTCTTTTCTATTTAGTGTAGATAAAGTAAGAATCTTTATTTTTGAAGAGAAAACTGCAATTAAGCAATTGATATTATATTGTAGTCTAGTTGCAGTATTGTATCTGTTACTTCTATATATTTCAACAGATCTTAATTTTATGACATATTTATTAACTTTAGCAATGATTTGGCTACTTCTATTGAGTAGCCGCTTTTATATGTATTCAAGGAAATTTTCAACAAAAATAGAAGCCAGATTCATTAAAAAATATTCGATTCCAAGATATTTTTTTGCTATAATTATTCCGTTTTTTATTTTAGGGATACTTGTGATAATCTCATTATTTTATAGGAGTTTTTTAGTGTGGTTATCTTTAGATTTTTTTGGAAAAGATGATCCTACAAATGCAGTTAACGTTTATAAATTTCAAATGCGTGTAGTAATGCCATTAATATATTTCAGCTTAATAATGACACTGGTCTTTATTATTTTCGAATTTGTGCTTACCAGAAGACGAGCTGAAACTAAAAGAGCGGGTACATTTGATAACTTCACGTTCTCTTTAATAGTGTTGTTTATTTTTTTCTTTCAAATTTTACAAATTAGTATATATATGCTTCTTCAAGATGATACTGTTACAGCTTTCAAGGCAACGATTGGGGCAACAGGTTCACCAGCATCATATATATATATATTCGAATTTGCAATATCTATGTATTTCTTATTTCGAATTATCAGAAAAACTGGGAAAACAATAGGGTGGCGTATACTTTTCTTTAAAAAGGATGGTTTAATTCTGCTGTGTTTAGCTTGCGTATTTGCTCAAACTTTAACTCGTTTCTCGCTAGCAAGTCAAGTAAATAACCAAACGCTAACCGATATTGGTATTGTATTAATGGCTGATAAATACATAATTTCAGTTCTAATGATTTTTTTCTTAGGGAGTACAATATTAGTTTATTATTTAAAACCTCATGAAACATCTATGTTCATGAGATTACAAAAAGAGACGGTAAGTGAAGAAGAAGAAAGTATGGAGAGAATTTATAAAATTATTAGAAGTGAATATATAAGGAGGGGCGAAGCTTACCCGATCGAAATAATTGAGCGAGAATTAATTAAAGCTACTCAATTATCAAAGGGAAATGTCTATACCCTTCTTGAACAATTAGTAAGAAAGGATATGGACATAGTAATTACAGAAGAAAAACAGGATCTAGGAAAACCAATTAAAATGATCGACTTCGTATCTGTTACTGAGCGTTTTGAGAAGAAGGGAGTCGCCAAGCAAAAGGCTAGAAGATATCTAAGTGAGAGACTTTTAGAAACAGCTTTAGAGAAAGACAGGAAGACTAGCAGGTTAACCACGGATACTGAAGCAGGGAAGACCACAAATAGTTTTATATCGTCACTTACCTCTGATTTTAGCAAGAAACAAAAAGATAAAGAAATGTATGAGGAAAAACGAAAAAAGGCAGAAATTTCTTTTACTTCTGAGCAGCTTACAGAGAATTTGAAAAACCAAATTATACAAATAATCAAAAAAGAATATACTTATAGGTTAGAAAATCCAGGAAAAATTCCTGAATTTTATATCCCTATATCTGAAATTTCGAATGAAATTGAATTAGCTACAAGAATAACACCTGGAGAATTATATCCTATTTTAAATGATTTTGACAAAAATAATATTGAAATCTCTTTAGTTGATAACCCAGATGAGCCTGAAGATAAAAGAATCAGAATTCTGCCTTTTGCTGATGATAATTTAAATTATACATTAGTTAATTTCAGACCTGATGAGTACTCTAAATTTCGAATTTTAGTTACTAAAACGTTCCTCAAAAATCTTAAAGCAAAAAAAGAAAAGAGGGTTTTATTCCAATTAAAAAAACAAATTCCTAATAAAACAGAAACTCAGAAATCTTGGATTGAATTATTAAGTATTTTGTATAACGTTTATCCTATATATTCAGAACAATTAGAAAAAATACCGGATAGAACAAAGTTACGAAAACTTTTAGAGGCAATGGCCAAAGTTTTAGAAAAGAATCAAGTCTAATTGTAAATAGCAATTTTCTCTTTACTTCTTTATTTAATTTAATAATTAAAAATGTAAAATTTCCTCACTCAAAACTTCTATTATTAAAAAGATTTGGAAAAAATCTTCCTTTCAAGTGTTTAATTAAAGCTAATATAATTTAAATGTATAAAGTGATATTCATTTTTTTAGAAGTATGTTTAAAAACTAGAAGGATAGGGAATAAAGATTAAAAAATTAGATCAACCACTTTCACTTTCCCACCATTCTGATATAGATTTTATATATTGATCATCCCACAGAGTCTTGATTTTACATCTTTTAGTACATTCTAAACATTTTTCCGGAGCATAAATAGGATTAGAAATATATTTTTCTCCACTATCTGGTAATAATACTACCAAAGTACCAGACTCCATCTTTTTTACTGTTTCTAACGCAACATGCAAAACAGCCCCTGAACTGATACCTGTAAAAATTCCTTCTTGTAATGCTAACATTCGAGAAGCATGTGCAGCATCTTCTATAGAAACATACACTTTTTCATCTATTCTCGATTCATCATAAATTTCTGGAATATAAGAAGTTTTTAAGCTTTTCAAACCTTGAATCGGTGTTTCAGCTTCAGGTTCTACAGCAATTATTTTAATATTTGGATTATATTCCTTCAATCTTTTTGATATTCCCATTAATGTTCCCGAAGTTCCAAGACCCGCAACAAAAATGTCAATTTCACCATCAGTATCCTCAATTATTTCTTCTGCAGTATATCTATAGTGTGCTAAAGGATTATTTTTATTAGCAAACTGGTTTGGAAAAAAGTATTTGTCAGGATTTTTTTCAACTACTTCTTTAACATAATCTTGTGCCCCATTCATTCCATCATCTCCAGGAGTTAATGTTATTTTTGCTCCATACGCAGTCATAATTTTACGACGTTCAACAGACATCGTTTCAGGCATTACAATTTCCAAAGGATATTCTTTTATAGCGCATACTAACGCTAAACCTATACCTGTGTTTCCACTACTTGGTTCTATAACAATTTTTCCTGGTTTTAATAGCCCTTGGTTCTCTGCTTCTTCTATCATTGAGATGGCAATTCTATCTTTTACAGACCCTGCTGGATTAAATTTTTCTAATTTAGCTAACAATAATACTTTAGGATTTGGATTACTCTTATCAATTCGAACTAAGGGTGTTCTTCCAATCAATTTCAAAATATTTGAATAATATCTCATAATTATTAACTTCTATTTATTGTTATTAGAATTTAATAGATTAAGTATGCATTAAAGATTATTATTTATGAATTATAAAATTAGGATCAAAAAAAATCTTTTTTAACAACCTTTTTCTTGACATTTTTCACATACAAGACAATCGGCAGTTCTATAACCAGATTTTTTTCCATTCCAATATAACATCTCGCCACTCTCTTCGTCAATAATAATATCTTGACTGCTGCTGGGAAGTGTTTCCATTACATTCCCGCATTTACAACATTTTAGTTTTAACCTGCCCATATTCTCACCTTTATTTCTTATTATTCTACAACTTCCATAGGTTTTCCGTGATGCTCTGGAATTGGTTGAGCCCCACAACTAGCACCCATCCAGCAGACTAACTGATCGCCTTCTTTATGCATTGCTTGTCCACAATGCATTGGAAGTTCTTGTTCTAATCCACATTCCACACATTTTAATTTACCCATTTTGTTATCCTCCTCTTTTTTTTGAATATTCTTAATTACAATTTCTTTTTGTTTACTTTCACTTTCATCAGGATTTTTCATTTGCATTAATTTTGGATCCATTGCATCATAATTTTTGAATCTTTCAGGATCTCGTTTAAAATGAGATTCGCAGTTAGAGCTGCAGAAATGATAAATTTTAGCGTTGTATTCATATTCAATTGCTCGTCTTGGATCTATTTCCATCCCACATACAGGATCTGTCACTTTCTCTTGAGAGATTAATAGTCTTTCTTCCTCAATTTGCTGAGGTGTTTTAGGTTCGTATCTTTTTAAAAACAAGGCATTAGTCACCACTGAAACCGAGCTTGATGCCATGAAAACGGCAGCCAAATAAGGTGGTAAAAAGAATCCTGTAGCATAGTATAAAATTCCCGCAGCAATAGGTATTCCAATAAGATTGTAAATAAACGCCCAAAAAAGATTTGTAATCATTTTTTTATATGTTTTTTTTGATAGGTTAATAGCCGAAACGACATTTCGCAAGTCACCTCTCATCAATACAATGTCTGCTGTTTCAATTGCAATATCAGTTCCAGATCCTATAGCAATCCCAACATCTGCTTGTGCTAAAGCAGGAGCATCGTTAATACCATCTCCTACCATGCCGACTATTTTATGATCATTTGATTCTTGAAGCTTCTGTATTGTTATAGCTTTATCATTTGGTAATACTTCTGCTAAAATGTGATCCTCATCTACTTTTAGCATCCGTCCAATGCTATAAGCTGTTTGTTTATTATCGCCAGTAATCATATAAATGTCCAATCCTCTTTCTCGCAATTTCTCTAATGCATAAGGAGCCTGATCCTTAAGTTTATCTGAAATTCCAATAATTCCCCTGATTTTATTTTCAATACTAATTAATATGGTTGTTATGCCTTGGTGTTGAAATTCATTATATTTATTCTTATATGCGTCAAAAGAGATTTGGTTATCTGTTATCAATTTTTCATTACCAATTAAAATGGTCTTGTTTTTAACAGAAGTTCTGATTCCCTTACCTGGAATTGCATCAAAGTCAGAGGGAGTTTCAAGAGTTAATCCTCTTTGATTCGCTTCTTCTATAATTGCTTGGCCAAGTGGATGTTCAGAACCCATTTCAGCACTCCCAGCAAAAAATAACAATTCATTATCATCATATCCTTGACCTTCTAAATCCTTTTCAGTAAAGATTGCAGAGACTTTTGGTTTTCCAACTGTTAATGTTCCAGTCTTATCAAAAACTATAGTGTTAATTGTACTGATTGCCTCTAGAGAATCCCCACCCTTTAGTAAAATGCCATTTTCAGCACCTTTGCCAGTTCCTACCATTACAGCAGTTGGAATTGCCAACCCAAGCGCACATGGGCATGATATAACAACTATAGAAGTAAAAACTAATAATGATAATTCTAATCCTATTTGAGCAATAACGTACCAATAAAGAAATGCACCTATCGCTATAAGAACCACGACAGGAACAAAATAATTGCTAACTTTATCTGCTAACTGTTGTTTTGCAGCTTTTTTACTTTGGGCCTCTTTTACAAAATTAATAATTTGAAATAAAAGAGTGTCTTTTCCTACCTTTTCAGTCTGAATTTGAATCAACCCGGTCTGATTTACTGTCACACCAATTACTTCACTCTCAATTTCTTTCTTAATATATCTACTTTCTCCTGTAATCATAGACTCATCCACTTTGGTCTTTCCTTTGATTACCTTACCATCAACGGGTATTTTTTCACCCGGTCTTACTATTAAGATATCACCTACCTCGATTTCTTCAATTGGTATCTCAATTTCTTGACCATCTTTTAATAAAGTTGCTGTTTTTGGTTGTAAACCAATCAATTTTTTAATAGCTTCAGATGTTTGACCTTTTGTTTTATGTTCAAAATACTTTCCCACTAACAAAAAAGATAAGATCATAGACATCGCCTCATAAAATGTCTTACCCTCAATTAGAAATGTTGTTAAAACCGAATAAACTAACGCTGTTGTTGTTCCTAAAACAACTAATACATCCATGTTTGTTGATTTATTTTTAAGGGATTTATATGCCCCTATTAAGAAAAATGAACCTGCCACTGTATAATTAACTAAGGCAAGAAAGAATAAACCTAAATTCCTTATAAAAGACTCATCAACAAACCAACTAATAGGAGTAATAATAAGCGTAAAAATTAAAGAAATTCCAAGAATCCGAAGCCGATAATTCATTTCTTTTTTATGCTGCTCAATCTCCTTATCCATTACACCAGCAGTTTTCTCAATTTTGAAACCTAATTTCTTAGTACTAGTGATAATTTTATTTTCATCTAGTTTTAATTCATTAAATTCAATAAACAATTTATTTGCCTTATAATTCCCCCTAACATCATGGATTCCTTCAATTTTCTTTACAGAATTAATCAAATCATTAAATTTATTTTCTGTAATTGAATCAATTATCTTAAGGTCAATCTTAGCTAAAGTAGCCTTATATCCCAAATCGCGAATTGCTTTATTAAAATCTTCATAATTTGTTTTATTAGAATTATATTCAACAGTTGCTTCCTCATTAGCAAAATTAACCACTGAATTATTTACACCTTCTAATCCTTTTAATTTGGTCTCAATTTTAAAAGCACAATTTGCACATGTCATTCCACTAAGTTTTATTTTAACTTTTTCTGTAGATTCTGCTCCCATTTGTCATCACCATTAACTATCAATAAAATACTCTGTTGAGTAATTATATATTTGGTTTATAGTTTGAAAGTGTTTTACTCAATTTTGCTTGTAAATTTAAATAATTTATTTGATTTTGTTTAATAATATAGATCTTAAAAAAAATAAAATAGCTTTAAGGGTAATTATTTTATTGTTGAAATATTTTAAAATTTAAAACTTGTAAAGGAATTTAAATGTCAGATAGACTTGAAAAATTAAAACCATCAAGACTTAAAAGAGAACTAATTCCTTTTATTATTATTTCAGCAATTACAATTTCATCTTTTTTCTACTTTTCATATCAAGATAGTACAGGTTCAATAACTTATTCTCCCGAAGTGCCAATTATTAATATTGATGTTTCAAGTGAAATAACAAATTATTCTCAACAATGTTTCTTAAAGATTTCTCCAATTTCAAATAAATTCGTAAAATCCCGATGGGCAAATCGTTTTTTAGTCGCAAATATTAGAAAAAGAGATTCTGATGGAGGTTTTTCTTTTGAATTATACCAGAATGAAAATCTCTTTCAAATTCGTGATGATGATGATTGGCTTCTTTTACCTCAGGGAAAGTATTTAGATTCTCTTAGAACCAAAATGGCTTTTGATATTTTTAATATGATAAAAGATAATAATTCAAATTATAGACTTCCGCATTCAAAACTTATAGAAGTTTTTGTAAACGGAAATTATAAAGGTCTTTATTTACTCTGTGAAAGAATAGATAGAAAATTGATGGATTTAGAGCAAGAAAATTTTGACAATCCGGAAGAAAATGATATTATTTTTAAAACAACTAATTGGGATGGTGACTTTTACACTATTCCTAACAGTATTGATTCCCCATGGGAACAAATATATCCAAATATAATAGATTTCTCTTACATACCTAAAAACCTAACAGAATTCATACATAATACAACAGAGAAAGATTTTTTTAATAATAATAAAGGTGTTTTTACAATCTTCGATAAGGATTCGATAATTGATAATCTCCTATTTGGTTTACTTGTAGGACATGAAATTATTGAGGGGTCCTCATATTATTTAGTATTAAACCAAGAATCTGAACAAGGATTCTTTTTTCTCCCTTGGAATTTTGCTCAAAGTTGGGG
>JAHQWI010000169.1 GCA_029856085.1 Promethearchaeia archaeon
CATAGTTGTAACAGCAAATATATATTTTGTAGTACTTAAATCAATCTTCTCAATAAAATCATAGACAATTTTAGGTAGAGCCCAAGAGTATACTGGAAAAACAAAGCCGACTTTTTCTGATGTGGCGATAATAGAATCTTGATTAATAAGACTTGCAATCGGGGTGAGTTCACATTCATTAAGCTTCTCTTTAAGACATTTGGCCATATGTAAAGAGTTTCCTGTGCCTGAAAAATAATATATCGTTGTTTTGTTATTTTGTGTAATTTTTTATCACCTTTCTAAATAATTTTCATTATTTATTTTATTATTTTTACTAATAAATTATAAATTGTTCTAATATAACTTAAGAAAATAAAGAAAAGAAGTGATTTTTTAGTGTTAAACGATGGAATTGTTGATAAGACAGACAATGAGAATGAATTTTAATTTAATTGTAATGTGTTAAACAATTGATTATTACGTTTTCTACCCTATTTTTTTTTTGAATGATTCTGAACTAATTATCTTCAAGCGGGGCTCGATTTCTTGAAGATATTGAAAATGAAGATCATCAGATACTAATATGAGATTTTTGTCCACAGTAATGGTACCTATTAAAATATCGATAGTGGGTATAGGAGTACCTTTATCTCTCAAAAGTAGGGCATTTTTGAAAGCTTGTTCATAGTGAATTGTAGATGGAAAGATTATTGTTATATTTTCATATTTCGAGCCTAGAGGATACTCAATCAATGATAGAATGATCGTAAATATATCCTCTTTATTAAATTGCTTTATTCCCAATTTATTAAATTGAATTAGTATATTAGTATCCAATAACCACATTACCCCTCTTTACCTCTCTCTAATTCTTGTAAACGATTTAATCGCTCATGTTCCTTTTTTTTTACTTTTTTATAAAATAAAATTTCATCTTGTTCATTTAATTCTTCAATCTTCGATAATAATTTTGGATCTAATCGCTTTCTAAAAACCTCTATGGATAATTCATCGATTTCTTCCACTTTTTTAAGATAATTCGTTATAGATTGACGTAGGATTTCAGTCCATTTAATTTCTGGATGTTCTTTCATTTTTTTGTGGATGTCATCATCAACACTAAAAGTAATATTCGTCATAAGGTATTTAAGGAAAATCCCTTATATAAGTTTTTTTTATCTAATTGATGTAAAATTTGAGTAATATTTCAAACCTTTTTGAAGACTTTTTCCTTGAAAAAAGAGCAAATCTAAATTCCTTTTCTACTTAGTTTTTTAAAATTGAAAGGATATATGTAATATAGAATAACTTTTTAAAAAATAAAATCGCTTCTATGAATGAACGAACAACCAACTGGCTAGAGGAAGCAAACTGGGATCTTGGTAATGCTAAAATTTTATTTGAGAATGACAGATTTAATACTGTAGTTTTTCATTGTCAACAAGCAGCAGAAAAAGCAGTGAAAGCCTTGTTATATCATAATAAACTCAATGGATGGGGCCATTCTATTCACTCTCTTTTAGAAAAATATAAAGAACTAAAAAATGAAAATTTTGACGATATCGAAAGGACAGCACTAAGCCTGGATAAACACTATATTACAACACGATATCCTGATGCTCTTCCAAATATTGCTCCACATAAAGCCTATAATAAACAAGAAGCAGAATTAGCGATTGCTCAAGCGACCAATATTATCAATTTTGTTAATAAAGAAATTAAGGATGATTAAGGAAATGTTAAAGGCTGACTTAAAAGATTATATAATCAAATTATCTGAATCTGTTAACAAAAAAGTACCTTTAGAATGTGTGATTTTATTTGGATCACGAGCAAGAAGTGATTATTTAGAAAATAGCGATCTAGATATGATATTTGTTGGGGATTTTAAAGACTCTTTCATTAATAGATCATCTATCATTTATGAGCATTATAAATTATCTTTAGGATTGGATGCTTTTTGTTACAAGTCTGAAGAATTTAATAAAATGTTTCATGAAGGTGTTGTAAACATTTTGGATTCGATTGACCATGGCATCTGTGTTTTTGGGTATGATTTCTATAAAGATTATAAAGAAAAGCTGGAAAAACTTAAAGAGAAAGGACTCAAAAGAGATCCTCCCGTTTGGATACTTCCAGAAAGTATGTTTTTGGATTAATAGATCTTAATAAACTAAAGAGTGAAAAAAGATTCACCTTTTTAAAAACGATAGCAAATAAATGGCTTATTCTAATTGATTAGAAAAACGTTCTTTATAATTTTCTTAGTCTTTTGATCTTTTCTTTGTTAGCTTTTTTAATTTCTTTTTTTAAGGATATTATAGTTGTGTTGATTTCTGCTTTTTTTGACTTTAGTTTAGAAATATTCGAATGATCAATTATTTTGGTATCATGCTTAATTGCTCTTTCAATTTGAATCAATTCTTTATGCTTTGATGCTAATTTAGCCTCTAACTCTTTCAATTTCTTATTATATTCAGATTTTATTTTATTAATCAAGTCAGATTTTGATAAATTAGACATAAGATAAATCAAAATAGAATTAATTTATTATTAACATTTTTAATCCAAAGATAATAATGAAATCTGAAATTTAATATATTATTATTATTACAAAATATTACAGCTATTAATTTAAAACGATCTACAAATAAATAGAAAAAGTATTTTTTATATATATTTACCTTCTGGAGGCGGTTTATAATATGGTGCTGTATTTCTATAAATTCTTCTCATTATTTCTACAAAAGTCCTAAAATTATTAGTCATAAATAAATTAATTATTCTAGAATAGAGGGAGTTTGAACTGAAATTATATTAGATTGGATAAAAGAAGATCCTTTATTTGGTTAAAAAAATTTATACTAACCATAAATTATACCTAATGCATGATAAAAATGGCTGTAAATTATGAATTAATCGCAAAAAAAATGGGCGTAATTTGGTCAGAAGAAATCGAAAAGATCCTTAAGGCACTTTACACACCTGAAGAGTCTAAGATTTTATTGTTATTTAGCGGACCATATATGGATCGCCTAACTGCAGCAAAAATAGCGGAAGAACTTACACGTCCTATTGAAGAGATTGAGCCTATATTAGAGGAAATGGCACGTACTCAAAGGCTCTTCTCAGCAAAAAGGGGAGATGTAACAACTTATTCTTTGTTTCCTCTGCTTCCTGGCTTATTTGAATTATATTTTGCAAATCATGAGAGAGCTCTAAAAGAAGAAGAAGAAGTTTTAAAAATTTTCACTGAAGAATATGAGAAATATTTTAATAAGGGTTTAGTTTCGATAAATTCTAATTCAACTTATCCGATGATGAGAGTATTCGTAGATCAGGAAGTTATAGAAGATACAGTTGGCCGGGGAAAGGGTAAACTCGTTTATGTCAACCAAGAAGTTGAGATGGTAAAAAATGATATACTTCCATTTGAGCAAGCTAAGCTTTACATAGAACAAGCGCGACGGATTTCTGTGATGGATTGCGCTTGCAGGATTCATATGAAATTTCATAATGATGGTGTGCCTGTTAATGAATACCCTATTAATGTGTGCATGAATTTTAATACATGGGCGGATTACGACATTGAACAAGGATTTGGAAGAGAGTTAACCAAGGAGGAAGCACTCAAAACTTTAACTGCGGCAGCAAAAGCTGGTTTGGTGCATACGACTCAAAATATAACCGAAAAGTCTACGTTTATTTGCAACTGTGATCGTGATTGCTGCGTCATGTTGCGAGGTATTCGACAATTTAATAATCCAAATACTGTTGCAAGTTCAAATTTTCTTCCCGAATATGAAAGAGACGATTGTGCATTCTGTGAAAAATGCATTGAGCTCTGTCCCATGTATGCGATAGAGCTTATTGATGAGGAAAGTGAAAACAACCGAATTGAAATTAACATTGACAGATGCATAGGTTGTGGTGTTTGTGCTTTTAATTGTCAGAATGAAGCCATAACAATGGTAAAAAAATTTGCTAAAATCCCTGCAGAAAATATGAGGGAAGCATCAATAAGAAATATCAAGGGAAAGATTAATTAAATATTACTTGTTTCACTTTTTATTAGTTTTTCTCCTTTTTTTTGAGAGAAATTACGATTAACAAGTATTATTCCCAATATTACTAGAAATAAAGCAAAAGGGTAGATAAAAACATCGAATTGTTCTTGTAGAAATATCGCAGAGAAAATCACACCAAATAACGGGACTAATGTCTGGAATATCGCTGCTTTACTGGCACTTAAGCGTTTGACTCCTTCTAAATAAAATGTATATGCTCCAACTGTAGATAAGAATGCTAGATATGTAATTCCAATCCATATTCGCGCTGGAACACTAAAATATTCGAGCGGATTAAGATATTCTGGGCTTGCTAGTAATGCTATAGGAGTTGTTGTTAACAACCCAAAAAATGATATCCAAGTTATTAACCATAAAGAGCTTGGTTGATAAGATTTAGGATTATTTTGGGTCTTATTCAAAAAATAACGTGAAGTTACAGTGTATGTCGCGTAAGCAAATGCTGCTACTAATATCAATATATCACCGAGAATTCGATTCGAAACATCTACATTCGGAGAAAATCCCACAACGATAATAACCGCCGTAAATGCTAAAAGAGTTCCAATAATTTTCTTCCAGGTCAAAAATTCTGTTTTTAAGAATATACTGGAAAAAATTACAACCCATACTGCGTTAGTTGCAACCATTATACTAGCATCACTTGCTGCCGTAAATATTTCACCTAATAGATAACCTGCTTGATAAATTGTGACAGACAATAGCCCCATTAATGCCAAAATTTTCCAATTTTCCTTTGCAAATTTCCAATTTAAAGTTCCCTCTTTATACTTAAGAATGAGAAAAAAACAAATTATCGCCAGAAAATAGCGGATCACTGCTATCATCAGTGGAGGGATGGTTTCGCCACCAACATCTTCAGATACTAACCATCTACCTAATGGCCAAGTCCCTCCCCAAATAATAGCTGTTAGAATTAATAATATATAGGCAAATATTTCTGGTTTTTTTTTAATATTTGAGATTTTATTCACTTCTTCTTCAAATTAAGTGTTGAATGATTACGTTATATCTCTAAATAATCCACTATCTTTCTATTTATCTTTTTTATGACGATATACAAATCCCGGAACCCATAAAATGGTACCGAGAAGTGCTCCTAAAATAAAAGTAATTGGATCATTCCAGAAAAGAATTTTGCAAATCATGGTTATCACTAGAACTACTATTCCAATTACGATTCTCAGCGGTTTTTGGAACCTATTATTTATCACTTGATGTAACAAATAAAATAGTATTATAATAGCATGTCCACTAAGTGGAATCTTAATGACATACCGAGTAAAAGAGATTATAGCAACAATGATACATTCTAAGAGTAATAAAATAGACAATTTTGATTCTGCTCTCTCATTCCACATCCAGACCACTTCACCTATTAAAATTCCATAGGGAAGAAAAATTGAAATCATGTATATTGGAGGAGTAATTATATCTAATGTTTCAGATGCAGTAGCAACTAAAGGATAACCTCTGATTGTAAAAAAAATGAAAGAGAGTATAGTAATTATTATTCCAGTTGTATAAATAATGAGTGGTTCTTTTATGGAATTTTTTAAATTTTTAAACATATTTCCCACATTGCGTATAATAAATTCATATTTCTTTATACCATTTACTAATTAAATCGCGTTTTTTAATATATCTGAGAAGATAAAGAGCAATAACTAGTGTAATTAAAGTTTCAATAATCCATATTAGCCCATACACAGTTAAATTACGTTCTATTTGTGTTTGACCAATAGTAACAGGTCCAAAATCTATAATTGAGTAGAGTAATATATCAGGAGATTGCAGTATTATCGGAAAAAACATCTCGATATTTTCATGTGCAGGAAGATCAAGCAAAAGGTGTGTTAATCCTCCGATAAACGCCGAATAAGAGGCTACTATAAAAAACCTTTTATTAAATTTCTTTTTCTTTAAGTTATCCCATCCATCAACGCCAAAATATGTCAAAGGTTTAGAGAAAAGACCGTTTCTTTTTGCAATATTCGCAAAAAAAGGACCGATATTCATACAAAATATAACTGTTAGAATAAGTGTTAAAGGTATAGTAAGTAGCACTACTCCTAAGAGGCTATGAGTAAAAGTTCTAAAATCAAATGGTAAAAAGGGGTTAAAAAGAACGTTGATGTCTGGAATAAGTGTACTAATACAAAGAGCTGTTCCATCAAATTTGTTTGGATATTTTATCTTTAATGCTAATCCGGGTGCTTGGTGAGAAATTACGCCACTTGGCATGTAACTGAAGTAATCTTTTTACGGATAATAATTGTAGAATGGGTTTTAACTTTTTGAAATTAACTTTAATAATTAATTAATTTCGTATAGAGTGGGTTAATTTTATAATCGAGAAAATATTCTATTTTAAAAAATGAAAATCAATTTCCGAGAAGCTAAAAGTATTATAACAAAGAGTAATATTCCATCAATCGATTATGTTATAAATCCCTATACTGGGTGTCAGCATGGTTGTATTTATTGTTATGCTGAATTTATGATTAGGTTTACTGACCATAAGGGGGATAAATGGGGTCAGTTTTTGGATATTAAAACGTTTGATTTGACAAAGATTAAACCTGAAAGATATGATGGAAAGAAAGTTTTGCTTAGTTCGGTTACAGATCCATATTTACCCTTAGAAAAGAAATATCAAAATACCAGAAAAATATTAGAAAAACTTGTGGGAACTGCTGCTGAGGTCTCAATTCTTACTAAGTCGAAATTAGTTACTCGGGATATTGATTTATTTAGAAAATTTAAAAACATTAAAGTGGGTATATCAATAAGTACATTGAATGAGAACTTTGCTAGAATTATTGAAAGAGCGGCTTCTAAACCTTTGGACCGATTGGAAGCGATTAAAGAAATTTCTGAATCTGGAATTTCCACTTATGTTTTTATATCACCGTTTTTTCCAGAGATCACTGACTTTAGGGCAATCATTGAGCAGTCAATAGATTATTCCAATAATTTTATTTTCGAGAATTTAAATTTTAGACCTCACAATATCCCAAGAATAATGAGAATAATAAAAGAACATTATCCGAACTTGCTGCAGAAGTATAAAGATATTCAGAAAGATTATGACTATTGGGATGTCGTTGAAGGAGTAATTAAAGATTATTGTGAGAAAAAGAAACTCAATTATGAAATTGAATTCCACCATGGGGGTTTTTCAAAAAGTTAAGGGTTAAATAATAAGCCTTCCTTTTTTCCTTTTTGTTAGATAATAAAACAATAATACAAATACATTTGTGGTTAAATGAAACACCCAAGAGTATAATAATCCTAGTTGAATTAAAGCAATAAAGTATATTACAGAAGATAATAGTGTTGAAACTACATGTCCCCAATTTTTTGAAGCAGACAAGTGTACGACACCAAAGATGATGGATGCAAAAATTATTCCTACAAATGGATTTACATTAAAATAATAAATCAAAAAACTCAAAACTAAGCTTCTGTAAATTAATTCTTCAATCAAGGCACTTAGCGGAAATAATATTGGTATAAGTAATTTCTTTTTATTACTTAGGTCTTTAGTAAAATATTGGAAGATTTCATCTCCTTTCCCTAATTCAAGAATTCTTGGGTTTTTCATGAAATAGAGAAAAATACTGATCAACTTAGTAAAAATTAGTAATAATAAAATCGAAAACACAAAAGTGTTAAATTTATGTTTTAAACCTATTAGATTATAGAAAGAAAATAGGAGAGGTGTGAAGTTAGGAAGAAGAGATAACAAAGAGTCAAGAAGAAATAAAATAAGGACAAAAATTAACACCCCATAAAAAGATAACATCTCTATCTTTTTACCTTTTTTATATTTATAAATTAATAAAAATAAACCTATAAATAGAATAGATAAACTAAAAAGATATAAATTAAAAATAAAAGGGAGTGTTGAATAAGAAAACCAAATTAGAAAAATTAAAAGAATTATTAAATTACTTACAATAATATTTTTAACTTTAGATTGAATTCTATTATCAATTTTTAACATATGAAGAATTACTCTTTAGTATATTCGGCAAATCAAGATTTATTTAAAAAAACTTTATTAAATCATATTAGAGTAACTATTAATTTCATTTATAATTAAAATCTAAATAATATTTCTTGTTAAAATTTGAAATTTTCTTAATAACATGAAAGCTCCTGAGAGGTTAGAGACAAGAAGACTTGTTCTTAGACCTTACATTGATAACGACTTTAAGTCTTTTTCCCTATTAATGAAAGATGAATCATTTTCTAAAAATCGATATTTGACACCAGAACAGCTAACACCGAGAGGGGAAAAATCTCTATTTTCATCAATTATAAATTCTTATAATTCTCCCGAGCCGATTTTTGCGTGGGTGATTTGCATTAAAGAAAATGAGGATTTTATAGGAACTTGTGGGTTAAAATCTTTAAGTGATAATGGAACAGTCGAATGCTTTTATGCTTTATTGCCTGAATATAGAAGGAATGGATTTGCGATAGAATCTATGTTAAAGTTATTAGAGTTTTCGTTTGAGGAACTAAAAATACTTAAAATTGTAATATTTATACACCCAAATAACACTCGTGCTTGGAAAGTCGCAGAAAGAATAGGAATGAAATATATGGGGCATATCAAACACAATAACATCGTTCCAAAAGCAATGTTATTTTCGATTGAAGAAAAAGAGTATAAAGTGCAAAGGTTTCATTAGAATATCAATTTTATTTAGGATATCCAATTGGAATAATATAAAGTGGTTCAATATTTTTAGGGAGATCCAGAACTTTTTTAACTTGTCGATCCTGAAAAGCACCAATTGGTACAGACGATAAGTCTAATGCTACAGCCTCCAAATGTACATTTTGAGCGCAATGTCCTACTTCAATATACACGTACCTTACACCTCTTTCACCATATTGATTGGTTGTTCTTGAATAATCAGCACAGATAACTATATTAAGATATGCCTCTTCTATAAATCTTTGATCCCAAGATGCTTGAGCTAATTTATGACCTAAGTCGTTTTCTGTAATTAATTCTAAAAGATGGTTTTTAAAGTTATAATGAAAGTATCCTTTATCTTTTATCTTAGCATATATTTCTAAAGGGTATGTAGCTCCCGCAGAAGGTGTTGTTCTCTTCTGCCCTTTCTTGCCCTGAGCCGCCCATAAAATTTGCGATATTTTTTCAATCTCAATTTTTTTATCGCTATAGCTTCGTACACTTACACGTTTATATATACATTCTTCTAGACTCTTAATACCTTCCAATACTGGTTTTGGGAGTTGGAGTTCCATTTTAACACCTCTATTCAAAAAAGACCTTATATTAAATTCACACGCAGTCATTTAATATTTATTTCCTTAATAATAAGAAGTTTTATTTTATTCGAATTCAATGATTTATTATGACTTCAAAACCTAATTTAGACAATTTGTTTCAAGAATGGAATGAATTAAATATTAAAGCTCAAAAATTCCTCGGAGAATTTGATTTTACTAAAATTAAAGAAATCAGAGTTAAACAAAATCAATCTGAAGATGTCATATTTGAAACTCTAAAAAATAATGCACCAGATGATATTAAAAACATATTACCTGATGATTGTGGTGAGATGGAAGTTGGATATGAACTTGAAGAAAATCGGTTTTATTTTGTGATGTTTGATCCTGAGGATGAAGAAGAGGAAGAAGAAGAACCTAAACTTATTGCTATTACTATTGACGTCAATAAAAAAGTGAATTTAATTAAGGATTTTAAAATGGAGTAATTGAGTTAAAATCAAAAAATAAAAAAATTATTTAGTTTTTCTCTTTTCAAGATATACTAGTGATATAACTCCAATTAATGTAAAAATCATAAAGAAATAACCATAAGGTACTGCTTCTCCACCTCCAGAACCTAAAATAAATATTACTATTGTCAAATCAGCAAATTTCATTACGAATTTAGTTAAAAATCCATCAGAATTAAATGTTGAAATAAAATCAAAACCAAGTGTACCATCTAAAGTCATTTGATTTCCATCAATGGTATAATTATAATAATAACCTGTGGTTAATGCATACTTACCAATCATAGTCAGATTTATTGGAGTAGGGAGTATGAAAAATAATGGTGAAGTATCCATAAAACTATTATAGGCAATGAAGTCCAGCGTTTCATTAGCAGCTAAAAAAAATGCATTGTTAATGAATGTGAGCCATATTTTTTCCGTGTTATTATACAATCTTAAAGTAGCCTCTATAATATATGAATTTATAGTCATATAGGAGCCATTATAAATATCTTCGATTGTTAATTCGTATTTATATCCAATATATTCAGTTAAACCACCTGTAGCTGTCCAAAGATAAGTATCCCCTTCGTCTACACCAAATGTTGTATCCCCTTGCGTGATGGTAAATGTAGCGTTAGATAAAAATGGAAGTATAAACGATGTTGCGCATAACACTAATAGAGTTATTTTCCTTAACTTTTTCATGTCTATCAATTTCAAATGAATTTTTTTTGTTGTTGGACTCAAAATAAAGGTTTGTTAAATTATACTATTCCAAATCTTCTATTTAAGCTTTTAAATTTTCTACACTTTTTCTTTCTCTTTTTCTTTATTTAAAAAGTAAAGAGATATATATTAAGTTTTAAAATATTCAAATAATGCGAATATAATATTATTGAGATTGATGAAAGAATGAATCATAAGGTTGTTTTGTTACGGCATGGGGAAAGTACTTGGAATAAGGAAAACCGTTTCACAGGTTGGACTGATGTAGATCTCTCAGAAAAAGGAGTTGAAGAAGCAAAAGAAGCTGCTAGATTACTAAAAGAAGAAGGTTATACTTTTGATATTGCGTTTACATCCGTCTTAAAAAGGGGAATAAGAACTTTGTGGATTGTATTGAATGAGATGGATTTAATGTGGCTTCCTATTTATCGCTCATGGAGATTAAATGAGAGACATTATGGGGCTTTGCAGGGATTTTATAAAGCCAAGATGGCAGCAGAAGTAGGGGAAGAACAAGTTCTCATATGGAGGAGAAGCTATGATGTACCCCCACCAGCCCTTAAAACCAGTGATCCAAGATATCCTGGTAATGATAGAAGATATAGTGAATTGAAAGCAGAAGAGATTCCTTTGACTGAGTGTCTCAAAGACACCGTAGAAAGAGTTTTACCTTATTGGCATGAAACAATCGTTCCTATTATTAAATCAGGAAAAAGAGTTTTGATTTCTGCTCATGGAAATAGCCTAAGGGCTCTTGTTAAATACCTTGACGATGTTCCAGAGGAAGAAATAGTAAAATTGAATATCCCTACAGGAATACCCTTAATATATGAGTTAGATGAGAAAATGAAACCGATTACTCATAATTATCTCGGAGACCTTTCAAAAGTTGAAGAAGCAATTAAAGCCGTCGCGGATCAAGGAAAAGTAAAATAAATATAAGAGTTAAGATTAATTATTAGTAGATAATCGTAAGAGATAATGGTTCGGAAAAAATTAGTTTTTATCCTAATTGCCCTCTGCTCATTCTCAGTCTTCGGGCAGATATCAATAATTCCTGTTAGTGGAATGGTTGAAATTATTTCTGTTCACGATGCTCATGATATGATAACTAACTCTACTCTTTATCCAGATTTGCTTATTTTAGATGTCAGAACTCAAGGAGAATATGATGCAGAACATATATGTAATGCCACTCTAATACCCCTTGATGAACTCCAATCAAGGTTAAATGAGCTCTATCCTTACAATAATACTGAGATAATAGTTTATTGCCAATCTGGTTTTAGAAGTGCAAATGCAAGCCAAATTCTCGATATTAATGGATTTATGAAAGTATATAACATAGAGGGTGGTATTTCAGCATGGAAAAGTGCTGGATACGACGTTTGTACAAATGGAAATGGGCAAGGACAATCTACCATAGGTTTTTCATTTACTATTTTCATTATGGTATTATTCGGAACAATGGGTCTCCTATTGATCTACTACAAAAAACATGGGTTTAATAAAAAAAAGAATTGAATTTATTTTTAGATTTACTTCCATTCTAATCCTATTGTTTTAAAGGAATCAGATACTCCGATAAGTCCTTCGTTTTGCATATGAAAACCTTCAATCTGTGTCATAAAGGGTGTGAAATATTTATATAATTCCTCTCCGGCTTCTTCTAATTTTCCTCTTTCTGTATATATAATATGATATTGCTTCATACCATCTTTTCCTGCAGTGGTATTGAAAACTCTCCATTTTGTTACGTAAGGAATCTCCCTAGGTGATTTTAAATACATCTTTGCAATATCTATAGATTTATGAGGAGGATACCATACGGTTATCATCATAACTCCCATAATTTGGTTTCACCTTAATTTTGTTTTTGTGAATAGACAAAAAGGTAAGTAAATACTTCTTTAATCTCTTTTAAAATTTTACATTTTTTTCAAAAAATTATTAAGGAAATTGTAAAAGTATTAAAGAAAATTTTTTAAGTTTAAGTAAGAGGTTTTATAATATGGTAAAAAAATTGTTGATTGATAATCCAGCAGTTTCTAATGTTGTTTTTTATCCTCGAAAGATTCTGATTCCTGATGAAAAAGACCCAAACATTAGAGTCTTAAAACTTCAAATAGATAAAAACATTCTCATTGGAGGATTTTTTTATTTAAATAATCCAAATTTTCCTACCATTTTAATGTTCCATGGAAATGGTGAGATTGCGGCAGACTATCAATATTTTTTAAATTTTTTCTTTGAATGTAATGTTAACTTAGCGGTTGTGGATTTTCGTGGATATGGATTTAGTTCAGGTGAGCCATATTATACCAGTTTAATAACGGATGCCCTTCCAATATATAATGAATTTTATAAATGGATGATTAAAAATAGTATTAGCGATTCTTTATTTATTCTGGGACGCTCACTGGGAAGCATCTGCACATCTGAAATTGGTTCACACAATCCTGAGAGTTTACGTGGAATTATTTTTGAAAGTGGGTTTGCAAGTATATACGATATGATGTCAAGATTGTTTAGAGTAACAGGTTCTGAAATAACACCAGAATTATTAATTGAATATTCGAACGATACGAGAATAAGAAAATTCCAAAAACCTGTATTAGTCATTCATGGTACTAATGATTTTATTATTCCTTCCATTCAGGGACAATTAATATATGAAAGTTTACCTGAAGGTGTTGAAAAAAAATTAGTGTTAATAGAGGGTGCTGGCCATAATAATATTTTTTCTTTCGAAGCTGAATATTTAACACCATTGAAAGAATTCATCAATAAATTTAAGTAAGTTTCCCTTCATGAATTGTATTTTTATTTAAATTTTTTATAAAAGAAAGCGAATTCTATAAAAACTCAATAATAATAAGTAATAATTTGATTATCTTTTTTTTTCAAATTTTTTTCATTAAAAATCGGACTAGAAAATGTTCTTTTATGCTTTTTAATAATTTGTGATTAAAGGTTAAAAAGCAAATTATATGAGATGCTAATAAATTGACATTGCAAAAATTCAATTATTGTCCTTATTGCGGGAAAAAAATTCAAGGAGTGAATATATCTCAATTGAATTACTGTTGTTTTTGTGGTATTAAATTGAGAAAAAGTTATAAATCTTCAAAATTGAAAACCCAATGCACAATATGCCATGAAAATATCGATCTAAAGAGAAGTAATACGATAAAATGTTCTTTCTGCGATAGCCAATATCATTCTGCATGTATTACTTCTTGGTTATTGAAATATAATTCTTGTCCTATGTGTTTAAATGTGTTTCTTATGCCAAGATCAATTTCAACGGGTACAAGAAATATTTAAAACTATTAGCACTTCTACAAATAAATAAGAAAGAAGAAAACAGAATATTTAATCATTTATTTCCTTTTATTGACTTTTTTGGAATTGTTTGATTCCGTTAAAAACTCCTGAATAAATATTTCTTTGAATTCTAAATCTCTCTCCACAAATGGGATTAATTCTTCCCCCTTATATATATCTGGAGGGTTGAATTTTTTAAACGCAATGGAGAAAGGGACAACTAATCTTGAAATATCTGGAAATTTTTCAACCACTTCAAATTCTTGATCTACAACTTGATCTACATCAACCATTTTTTTGTCTATTTTTAAGCTCAATTTGAACCCCTTACTCATTTTTTTTAATTTCAAAATAGTATTATGATAATTTAAGAGAAAACTCCCAACAAATTTAGTGATATCACTATATATCCTACAGCAAATTTTCTTTTATTATATGTTTTAATTTGGAATTGGGCTTTTTTATTCTACATATTTTACCATTAGAGTAAACATCAACAGGAAATTTCTCATTATATATATTTAAAATCAGAATTATTAAATTCGAGATATTATGAAAGCAAATTGTTGAATTTTTGCAATTAAATAAGTCTGCAACAAGTTTTGATAGCAAAACAAACCTCTTTTTCTGAATTTCACTATCAAAGAAATAATCATCAGTACCAAATGAGTTCTCTAAAAAATCTTCAACCTGTTTTTCAATAGAACTTGAATTGAAAGTCATCGTAAAATTACAAACTTTTACGATTTGTCTAAATCTACATATATAAAGAAACAGCTTTTTTACTAAAATAACTCCAAATGAATATCAATTATTCTTTCTAAAGAATAGCTCATTTATTGAGGAATTCTTCTTTTAAAATCTGTTGATATTCAGGATGTCTTTCATTGAAAGGAATTTCTTCATCCCCGTTGTAAATATATTGAGGGGCTTCAAATTTTTCTACATCTGAAAAAGGCATTACTGCACCTGAGAGATCTGGATATAAATTTTCTTCAAATTGAATAATACTTTTTTGATAAATTTTAATAACATCTTCTGTGATCATAATGAAAATCTCTTAAACTTAATGGTTGGGCTATCAAATTATTTGTTATTCTATTAATTGAAATGGCAATATATAATGGTAAACAAAAACAAAAGCTTTTAAATAAAAAACATCGATTTTTACACATTTTCCAGTGAATTAAATGAGAAAGGAAGATTTGCGTTGATATTCTAATCAGGGAAAGACATTTACATGAAAAATTAAACCAAAAAAAGATATAAATATCATTTTTACTTACTTTTTTATGATTTAAATTTATAATTTAAAATCTATATCAGAGAAAATGATGAGAAAACACATAGCTCTGTTGTGTTTTGGTTTAATATTCATAGTTTCAAGTAATATTGTCGGGGCATTAATTATTTTTGATATCAATAGTCATCGTAATGTGGATTCTAACATACTTCCTATTGACCAATCACCTTTGGTGGACGAAGAGCATAATAGTGGGGAAACTAGCATTGCTACGATTGTTGAACCAACAATTTATGAACTAATAGATGATCTAATTGAAAAAATACAAGATTCGCTTGAAGAGTGTTGGCGAAAACCCGCAGGTAATAGAAAAAATACGATGATAAACAAATTAACCACATTAAAAGATATGGTTTCCTTGAATAATTTAGAAGGTGCCTACGATAAACTCCTCCACGATATTAAACCTAAATTAACAGGTCTAAAGACGGATGAAAATGAGGAAGAATGGGGAAACGGAACATTTAAAAATCCATGGGTAATATGTGATGATTTGGACTTTCAAATAGATTGTAATGAGATTTTATATCTACTTAAAAATTTTAATCAGTTATACTGATTAATCTTTTCTTTTTTTTTAAAAACGGTTAAATAATAGATATAAGGAATTTTAATTAGAAAAAATTATGGAGATAATTATTAGTCTTAGGAAATAATTTTTCTAGAAGTTCGAGCTTTTCATGGTTGACTGAAATAAAGCCAAATTCTAATAGATCTCTTACTGTTCTAAATCCTGCGACCAATTGTGCAAAATAGCCAATATCTATCTCTCTATCAACAGATTCTTTTGATGATTCTTTAAATTCTACATTAACTTCTTTTTCTTTTGAGGTTAATGTGAAAAATCCATTATTCCAGGGGCAGAACTCATCATGAATGTGAAATGTGATAGAAAAGTTCTCAAGTGGATATTTCAAATTCTCTAAGACATTTTTTACATCTATTATTCTTAAAAGAGAGTTAACTATAATTTTTCGTGATTTTATTCGGGGAGTTCTTAAAAGATCGATTATATTTTCATTTGTAGAAAAAACCCCAGCTACATATTTTCGTTGATCTCGATGACTCCATAGGAAATTGAAGATTGTCTGTTTAGCTTTTTGATCAAGCCAGAAAGTTTCTTGGATTACTATTGTTTTCTCTGGATGTTTTAACCACTCCACCTCATTTTTTTTAGTGAAGATAATTATTATATAACCTACAGGTTGATCTCCGTTATAGCAAATGAATTTGTAGTTATTTTTATATAAATTTCTCCAAAATTGAATCTCAGGTCTTTTCGCAATATAATCAAAATTTAAAATTGCTCTATCATAAACACTTCTAATATCATCATTTATCCTTTCGACTTCTTTCATGTGATAATCTGTTTCTTTGTATAAAATATCCGAGATATTAAATTCATAAGCAAAATGTTCATCAACAAGTTTATATCCTAACACCTCATAGAAGGAAAGCTTAAATGGATATAGTACGGATAGCGGGATATTATTATCTTGCATATCTTTAAACATTTTTATCATGATTTCCCGAATAATGCCTCGATTGCGATACTCCGGTTTTGAGGCAACCCCCCCTACGCCATACATTTTAAAATCTTGAGAACGCATTCTGATATCAAATGGAATAATCCCTGCACCCGCTACTAATTTTTCCTCATCAAAGGCTCCATAATGCCAATCTATCAGGATTTTATCTGAAGGCCATTTTAAATCTTCATAATTATTCTTTGCTGTTTCAAACGCATATCGCATTAATTTTCTATATGCTTCACGATCCTTTTCGGTTAATTTTCGAATCTCCAAATATTATCTCCTTATAGTAATACTTTTGAGTCTATAATCCTTTGATTCTTAATCCTAAATGGATTAAAAACCTTATTAAAAATCCTTGAGACTGTACAATTACATCAAGGAGTATCTAAAAAAATAAAAAAAAAAATGATTTTTGATTTTAAGATTAACTCGTTTTAATGAACGAAATAATCAATATTCCCATTCCCATTATAATACCAACAGATATCATTGCCCAACCATATGCTGCTTTACCTATTACATCATAAGATAACATAATAGTACCCCAAATAAATGGACCTAATGCTGCAGAAAACTTTCCACTTAGTTTAGAAAAACCAAAAAATTCTCCGAATTTCTCTTTAGGAGCAAGTTCTACTACCATGATACGTTGTGCTGTCCATGTTCCTCCGAGAGCTGGACCTGCTACCAACCCCATGATAAGACTAAGGAGGAAGGGCAAATTTAAACCAGCATCGATATATGGTGTTATAAACACTAACATAATACCAATAGTTAATGCAATACCCCATAAAGCACCGACAAGAAAAAATGTATTTTTAGCTCCGTGCTTTTCACCAAATTTACCAACAAAATATGTAAAAGCAACTGCTGACATTGTAGAAAGTAATATAAAAAGTATAGCAAATAAAGTTGATCCATCTGCAATTATTAGCCCATCAGTAACTATTAGTGTCATATAAAGAACTATAACATTAGCAATATCAGCAACAAAGAAATAACCAATAATAAAGATAAACATTGATCTATGTTTTCTAATATCCCTAAATGTACTCCTTAATTGTGTGAAGGTATTAGATACTAGTTTACCTATAGGAGGTCTTTTACTTCTTTTCTGTTTTTCACGAACATAAAGAAATGGAATTGTACAAACTAAAAATAGGACCATAGGAATGATAAAGGTAAACCAATAATCCGTAAATCCATATGCTATATCTGGATCTGGTGGAATAGCAAGTGGATCAGGTGGAGTAGAAACGATATCACCTAATAATAAAATTAATGGATACATAATAACTAAAGCGAGAATAGTACCTAAATAGCCCCATGCAATCCCAAATCCAGCAACTTTTCCAAGATCTTCTCGTTTTGCAATAAATGGGAGCATAGCATCATAGAAGGTAAGACTAAATTGATAAGCAACATTTGCAATTACATATAAAACTAAAACAGTGGTCATATCGTGAAAAAATCCAAGCAAACTTGCAAAAAGAAGTATAATGCCAGTCAAGCTTATTACAAAAGGTTTACGTTTTCCTACATTGTCACTCAAAGCTCCTAAAATAGGAACACAAATAGCTACTCCGACTTGCATGATGGTACTAACTACACCAAAAAGAAAACTAGCAGTACCATAAGACATACCATGCTCTAATTGCCCAACAACCAGTATATATTTACCAATAATTAAGCTCACTATTACCATGGAGTAAATCGTGTTCGCTAAGTCATACATAGCCCAAAAGAACACATTACGTCTTGAGGTCGTGGTTTCGAATTCTATCTCTTCATTCCCTAATATTTCAGATGACATATGAATCATTTATATTAGATTTAATTTATGAATAAAATCAAGGAGATATTTGTAATATTCGAGGTCAAAAGCTACTTCTTCGAGAATATAATGATTACTAAAAAGAAAAAAGAACAGCTGATAAATATATTCGTCTAGTATTTACCTATCTCTTCTTCATCTATATTGACATCTGAGTTCTTCTTATTTACTTTTGATATCTTCTTCATGAACCGATACGGCTCAATAGCTTCTTCTGATATTTCTCTGGCACTAACTCGGGCATTTTTTCTACGAAGAGTGTCCCTTAACCAGTTCATATCCAGA
>JAHQWI010000170.1 GCA_029856085.1 Promethearchaeia archaeon
GCCCAAGTGTGGAGTAATCTTACTTAATATATGATCTCCAGAGAATAAAATACCTTTTTTAGGAAAATATATGCATATATGCCCAACCGAATGACCCGGAGAATGTACAATCTGTAATTCACCATCTACGATTCTATCATCATTATTAAGTAATAAATCTGGTTCAAAGTATTCAAACCTCATCCCGCCTGTACCAAACCGCTTAAGCATTAAATCAACTTCTTCCTTCTTAAGACCGTAACTAATGAGTAGTTGTCCCCTTTCCTTTATTTTTTCTTCCAAGTTAGTATTTTCAATCAATTTCTTTCTTAATTTAGCTAGCTCATGAGCGATTTTGTGTATACAAATTTTAATATCTGGGTTTGCTCTCTTTAAATCTTTTACTAAACCTACGTGATCGGGATGCTCATGTGAGATAATGCAATAATCAATCTCTTCAAGATTGATCTGTAGATCGTTCAAGGCTTTATAAAACGCATTTTGCCAATATTTTGTTGAATACCCAGCATCGATAAGAACATTTTTACCTTTTACGGTAAAAAGATATAAACTAACAATGTTAGAGAAACCGATATTAATCTGATTGATGCCTTCTAAAGAGAAAACCTTATAATATTCAAAGTCTACTATATTAAACATACTTGAGAAGAAATTTCTTAAATCGTCAAAATCATTAATTTCTTTTGCTAAGTCAGGAAATTCATTCACAATAGGAGATCTAATTTTGTTATGAAAGAATTCATTGAAGGGTTCGTCACTCTCTATGAAAGTTACATATGAATCAAAAGAAAACCAAAAAAAATTTTGAAGTAATTCTTCTGGAAACTCAGTTCTTTTAGAAACTTCTTTAATGAATTGTCTGACTGATGTCTGGGGAATAAAATTGGTGAATTCTTGAAAAATTAAATTCTTTTGGTTAGTATCCAATTTGTATATATTGATTAATCTCTCTGCTTGAATTCTAGGGATTTTAAGATCTTTACTCATTTAAACCATTAAGACTCGTTTATTATATTGAAAAAATTAAAAACAAATACGGGTTTTAAAAATAAAAGATAAGGAAAAGTAATAAATTTTCTCAAAAAGACCCTTTAACTAATCTAAGAGTGATGATTTGATTGCACATTTATAATTTGTAAGAGAGAGCATCAATTAGAAATTCTTAGGGGGTAGGATTTTCCCGCATTGCTTTTAAATATAAATTTATGATTATTTTACTCGAAAAGTAGGGTTCTGCCATCAAATATAGGTTTCATTCCTAACTGGGTAGCTTTTTCCTGCATTTCTTCATCAGTAGGTTCGATTTCGAAGCGACTAGCAGCATCGAGTATTTTAGGCAAAAGATGAATATCAGAGCTTGTATTTAGGAAAATCCCTTCCCTCTTCAAAACCCAATGAACAGCACGGTCAATATCAGTTTGATCCTCAAAAGGTTCATACCATGTATTCCATTTCCTTTCTTTCTTACCCCATGGACGTCGTGCTAAAGATTTTATAGTTTGAAAAGCTATCCCCCGATCTTGGCAAATTTTCAAGAGACTATCAAAATCAGTCGCATATTTTGGATTTTGCATCATCACATAATTATATGGTAATAAAACTGAATCAAATTCGAAGCGTTCAAGGCTACTCATGTGCATTTCTGCGACTGCAAACCCATGACCGGTTACCCCAATGTATTTTACTAAACCTTGTTCATGAGCTTCAACCAAGGCCTTTAAAGCTCCGTTCTCACCCATCACTTTGTCCCAACTTCTTGGGTCTGTTAGATTATGTAACTGTATCAAATCTATTGAAGAAACTTGTAGTCGTTCAAGCGATTGTTCTATCTGCTTACGAGCATCTTTATAGGTGCGTCTAAATACTTTAGTGGCAAGGAAAAAATTACTACGGTGTTTATCCATCCAAGGACCGATACGTAATTCTGATTCTCCGTACCCCGCGGCTGTGTCAATATGGTTGATTCCATATTTCAGGAGCACCTTGAGGGTTTGATCCGCTTCAGCTTGAGTTACATTACTCAGAGCTGCAGCACCAAAAATAGTTCGTGTACTCAAATGCCCTGTATTACCAAATTTTTGTTTAATGATCATTTTTCTATCTAACTAGTATTTCATTCATTTTATAAAATAAATATTATATCTCTTTTTATTTTGCATTTTAGAAATTATAACCTGCTTTCAAAATTTTCGTATAAACTTCATTTGTTAAAAGGATATAATCAGAAGTATTAGGTAAAAGAACATATATCGGGTCATTAAGTTTGGTTAAGTCATATCCTTCCTTTTTCAAGCCTCCTTTTTGGATTTTGAGGGTTGCTGTAGTTTCGAATTTCTCTGTGAAACGAATGAATTTTGGCACAGCATATTCAGGTAAAAATTTTTTTAGTAACTCTATAAAACTTCTAAAATCAAAATCTTCTGCGGAATTTGAATTAGTAATAATTGATATCATTCCAGCCCGTCCTTCTGTATTTGGAATTTGAACACCATATGCAGTACTTGAGCTTATTTGCTCAAATATATTAACTACAGATTCTACTTCTTCAGTTGAGACATTTTCGCCCTTCCATCTAAATGTATCACCCAAGCGATCTACGAATTGGGCATGCTCATATCCAATTTCGCGTAATAAATCACCTGTATTCATATACATATCTCCCTTTTCAAAAACATCGCGAAATATCTTTTTTTCATCCGCCTTTTTATCAGTATACATATAAAAATACTGTGGATCTAGTTGACCTAAAAGAAGTCCGGCTTCACCAGGTTCAGCTCTGATCATACAACCATTTTCATCCCTAATAGGTTCATCTGCATCAATATCATATTTTACAATCGCATATTCTGATCCACAAAAGCCAACAGTACAGTCTAGATTATATCTATTTGCAAAATTTGGACAAAATCTCTCAGTAGCACCGTAAAATTCAAAGATTCTAGGAATTCCGAACCTCTTTTTGAAATCCATCCACATTTCATTACGTAAACCATTACCAACAATTTTTTTCACTTTATGTTTTCGGTCTGTTGGTTTAGGTGGTTGATTGTACAAATATCGGCAAATTTCTCCTATATAGTTAAAAGAGGTAGCTTTAAATTTAATAGCATCATCCCAGAATTTACTAGCACTAAATTTTCTTCGAATCGCCATAGCAGAACCGTGTCTAAGTGCTGCAGCATAAGCTACGTTAATCGCATTTGAATGAAATAGAGGTGTCGTGATATACATTACATCTTTTCGCTTCATTCCGACAACAGTGTCTCCCCAATAAAATGAAGCACCTACAGTATGACCATGTGTTATAATAGCTGCTTTAGGAAGCCCAGTGGTTCCACTTGTAAAGATATAAGCATATGGATCTTTCGCTTGTAAATGAGGTGAAGTAGGGGGATTTATAGCCTCCTCGTTTTTAACAAGTTCATAAAGATTTTTAAACCCTGAAGGAGGATCAATTTCACACGTATCAAGTAAAAAATAGATGTGTTTTGATTGTTCTTCAGTTAAATTGAGTTGGGTTTTTACATCTTCAAATGCCTCAATGAGTTCTTCTCCAATTATAAACACTTTTCCTGGAGCGTGTCTAATACTATGGATTAACGGTTTTTCTCTTTGTTTTGTGTTAATTAAGGAAGATATAACACCAATTTTTGCTAAACCAACTATTGTAAACATAATTTCGGGTCTATTCATTAGATAAACGATTGCTACGTCTCCTTTTTTCAAGCCTACTTTATTAAGAAAGAAATTGGCATATCGATTACACCATTCATTGTATTCTTTATGGGTATATTTTTTGTCTTCAAATAGAATAGCAGTTTTATTTGGGTATTTTTGGGCATGTAATTCTGTACAAAGAGCAATGTTACGGTTGGATTCAGGTGTTAATTCTAAACCTACCTCTATTGCTTTAGCCATTCTTCTTCGTTTATGAAGAGCAAACAACCATGCTCTCATATAGTCTTTTTTTGTCAATAAATATTCATTCTTTGAGTTCTTTCTATTTTTTTTCTTGCTCATATACTCAACTCGTCTTCATTAATAGGAAGCTCTCTTTATCAACACTCATTTATTTGCTTTAATTCTATATTGAAAAAAATATTACTTTTCTAAAAAACTCTAATAATATATTAATTAAATGACATTTTTGGAATAAATGAAAAATTTAAAGAAATATTCAAACTAATTGTTTTATTTGAAGTTCGCAAAAAAATATATTGGCGAAAAGTTTTTAAATACTTAAAGAGAAATATTTAGCTGAAAATTAAAATAAATAAATCAAGTAGTCTTTTATGAGCGAAGAAGAAAAGTATAGTACAATAATTCAAGAAATTAAAGAGATTTTTTTAACATTAACTCAAGGGGAACCGAGCCCAGATGATGAAATTGAAGCCCGAGCAGCCCTAATTGAAAAAATTCAAAATTTAAAAGAAGTAGATGCCTTTCAAGTTGGAGCAAATATGCGTCTGTTCGAAGATACTCTTACTAAATTGGAAAATTGGGATACGCTTGATTTATGGTTTACAGAGTCAGAATTACCTCAAGAAATTAAAAAAATTATAAATATCACAGAAAAATTACCGGTAGTCGAAGAAAAAGAGGAAGTAAAGGAGATATTTAGGAAACAAGCGCAGTCTGATTTGGATTCAGTGAAAATTGATATAAATGAGATTGTTGATCAAGTATCTGATAAATTTAAAGGTGAAATAGATGACCTTAAACAAAAAATTGAATATTTAAAGCATGAATTAGAGGTTAAGGATGAAACTCTTAGACCAAAAAGAATCATAAAAAAAATTACGCCTAGAAAAAATGTAAAACTACCTCCACCAAAAATAAAGATACCTGTCATTAAAAGACCTGCTGTGATACCTCAAGTTAAGGGACCAAATAAAATAGAAGTTGGAAAACCCAAAGAAAAAATAGGAGTAAAGTCGATCGAAGAAGTTCAGGCAAAAATAGAGAAAGAAATAGAAAAATTAAAACCTACTCCTCCCATTGAGGAAAAACCAAAAATATTTGAAGAGATGCAAGAGGAAGCAAAATCAGTTTTAAATATTCTTGAAGAATTAGAGCCTTCCCCAAACTCTACTCAACCTGAAATAAGTATAGATTCATCTAAAGAACCGACATCAATCTTAGATATACTTGAGGAACAAGAAACAGTTTCAAAAGTAATGGAACCAAGCATCGTCGGGGATAAAACTGAACATTCAAGAAAATCTCCAATTATTACCGAGGTTTCGCTTGTCGAAGAAGAATCACAAAAACAACAAGGAACAACACCATTTATTCCTAAAAAGCAAGGAACAACACCATTTATTCCTAAAAAGCAAGGAACAACACCATTTATTCCTAAAAAGCCGAAAATTACAACTGTAAGTGTAGAAGAAATTGAGACTGAAGAAATTAAGTCAAGTGGAAAGGATTTATTTGATGTTTTTTCTTCAGTTGGAAATAAGCCAGTTGAGAAAACCTCAACACCAGTAGAATTACCCAGTTTAGAACCCATAAAAGAAAAAAAGAAGAAAGAAGTTAAAAAGAAAAAGAAAGAAATTGACGCAATGCCTTTCGTTGATTTTGGTTCTGATGAGCCAGAAATAAGTACTCAAGAAGAATCTACTTCAATTAGTTCAGAAGAATTACCTTCAGATAAAGATACTCTATATCAAGAATTGATAGCGCTTGAAGGAAGACGATACTCGCTGGAAAAGAACTTTAAAGAGGTAGAAAAGAGTTACAATATGGGATCCATTGACGATTTTGACTATAAAAATCGAAGTGATGATCTTAATAGTAAATTAGATGAAATAACTTCTCGAATTAACAAGATAAGAAGAGTAATAGCAAGCATGTAAAAAATGTTTAGCTATTATCAGATTTATCCTATTTTATAAATTGGTGGCGTTTTTAGTTTATGTTGCGATGATCTCATCATTTCCTTGACTTTTTCTATGTCGCTTCTATTGAGATCATTTAAATCTAAGTTATAATCTATCCTATATATTATTTCATCTAATAAATCGTATTTCATACCTATTTCGCCCTCATCTGTTTGACCCTCCCACAATCCTGCTGAAGGTGTTTTATTGATGATATTTTCTGGGATATTCAATTTCTTTGCTATTTCTCTTACTTCACATTTATAAAGTCCTCCTAAAGGTTCGATATCAACTCCGCCATCTCCATATTTTGTAAAATACCCTATTGCTAATTCGGATCTATTTCCTGTTCCTCCAATCAAATAATTTCCCTTAGATTGTGCCGTAAAATACCATGTTACCATCCTTAATCGAGCTTTTAAATTTGCTGTTGCGAGGTTATTTGATTCAATAATATTTGCAGTTATTTTCATAATTTCTTCATAAACTGATGACAAATCAAAGATTATAAATTCTATCCCTAACTGGGCTGCTAACAATTTAGCATCACTCAAATCTTTAGGATTTGATAAACAAGGTAAACCCAATCCTATTACGGCATCTTTTCCTATTGCGTTAGCGCATAAAGTTGAAGTTACAGCACTATCAATGCCTCCACTTATCCCAACAACAATTCCATCAGCATTAGCAGATTTACAATAATCGTTTATCCATTCTTGAATTTCAGAAATTATTCGTTCATAATCTAATTTCCGCATATTATTTTTCAATTATTCTTTTATTTAAAATTCTTTTAATATAATTATTCTAAAAGCTAAGATTAAAATAGAAATTTTAAAATTATAAAATTAGAAAAATCTTCTTAATTAATCAAAGTTTAATATAAACCTAGAGGAATGATATGGTATGAGTGAGGAATTTAAAGCAATTGTGGATTCATCCTACGATAAAGGAACGCCTTTTTGGCTCTATACAAGTGATTACATTTTTGGAATGATCCCCACGGATAATGATCGTTGGATTGAGGTCTCCTACACTTTTGAAGAACCAGATGAGCCATTCTACAAAACCGAAAGAAATGCAGATTTATCATTTCAATTTCTCCTTGAGGAAGTTGAAAAGGGAGTATCGTTCTATGTTGAGGATTTAAAAGTTCCATTATTGAAAGAGTTCGCGACTACTCTTGAAGGTAAATCTGGAACTGACAAAATGAATGCTATTATATCTGAGTTAATTGGAAATTCAGCTAAATATTCAGCTAATCTTCCAATTATAAAAAGTAAAGATCAACTTAATATATTAAAAGAGAAGGTTTAATAATTAATTGAAGAACTTTTTCTCTTATTCTAACTAGTTTAAGAAATTTGAAAAATTAAATATACAAGTTCTTTCTCTGAGGGTGCTTCTTAGTAAAAGCCTCATCGACTCTACGACGAAGCTGGTAACCCAGATTTGCATCTTTCTCATTAATTATTTTCTTTAAATAATCTCCTTTTTCTTGCGAGTATTTTTCTATTCCAGATGCTATTACACTTTTGTTTTCTTTTATTGGGACAACCATCCCAAAGAATCGAAGCATGTCGTTTGGAGACATTTTTTTTCCTACTTTTTCATCAATATCTTTGTCAAGATTCCTAACAACTGTGCCCATTGACAATGCTGAAAATGGACTTAATTGTTTTGACTTTAACCAAAAATAGTTAGGTTTTTTGGAAATAATCGTGTCTAAGTTGCCATCTTTATCTTTTGAACCTAATACTCTCCAATCTTTTGGATCTCTATCATACTCTTTTTTCATCTTTTTTGCGACAGACCTAATTGGAGCAACTCCGTAATAATCCTGTTCTTCTTCGTTATCAGTCATAGTCTCTATAATATAAAGTAATAATAACTATAAAAATGTAAAGAAAATACTGTATAAACAATAAAATATTTTAAATTGAAAAATAAAGGTGATAAGTAACAGAATCTTAAAATTTTTGAAGCATAGATTGCATCAAATTCATTTAATTATATATTTTCACAAAAAAATTCTGGTTATACTTAGATTATAAAATGGAACAAAAAATAAGTTATGATGAGTTTAAAGAATTCATAGGGTTGCTTGATAAGAGTATAAAAACAAAGGATTTCCAACAATTATTAAATCTCATCACTTCAGTTGAAAAATTTGAAGAAATCTTTTTAAAAAATTATCAAAGACGCAAGAAAGAAGGCGTTTATTATACTGAGAAAAGAATTTCAGAATTTATAGTTAATGAAGCGTTGCTCCTTTTTCTCAACAAAAACCTTAAACTTAACAGCACAAATTTAATTGAAATTCAAAAAATTGAGGATATTTTTAAATTAAATTCAGATATTCGGCAAAAAATTGGTGAAACCTTATTAAATACTACAATTTGTGATCCTGCTTGCGGATCCGGAGCTTTTCTATTAAGTTCAGCTGATATACTATTTGAAATAACCAAAAAAATAAATCCAAATGCCAATAATATTGAAATCAAGAAGAAATTGTTAAAGAATCTATATGGCTATGATATTAATGAATATGCTGTTGAATTATCGATTCTAAAACTATTTCAATGGTACTTTGAAGAGGGGATTACAGATGTTTTAGAAGTATTTTCTCAATTAAAGATAAATATTAAATCAGAAAATAGCCTCATAAAATCAAGTTTGGGTAAATATGATATAATTGTTGGGAACCCTCCTTATGGAAATATTTTAAATAACCATGAAAAAGAAATTCTAAAAGAAAAAAAAATCTTTTATAAAGATATATACTGCTCTTTCCTAATAAAAGCTTTAGACTGGACTAATAATATTATTGGCTTCTTAGTACCAAAAAGTTTTCTTCTAAGGCAAGGATATATTAAATTTAGAAATCAGTTATTATCAAAAGCTAATATTTTGAAAATCTTTGATATAGGATCAAAATTATTTAAAAACGCTACAAATGAAGTCCAAATAATTCTATATGAAAAAAAGAGTAAAACTTCTAATAGAAATCTAAAAATTTATGACTTTCCTAAAAACAAGATAATTACTTATAAGAATCAAGAAGTAGATTCTTTAAAAATATGTTATAACACTAAATGTCCCATGAATTTAAAATCTAAAAAATTATATGTATATACGTATAGAAAAAATTGCCCTTATTGTGAATCACAGACAATCGAATTAAATCGTATAAGGATTAAGCCAAATCCCTCTATTTTTAACCTTATTAGCAAGATTGAAAAGAAAGGAGATCTAAATTATCTTAATCCTATAACTTTCCCCAAACTAATTAGGGGCGAAGAAGATAAAGGTTTAATCTTAATTAAAGAAAAACTGAGACATGATACTAGTGGCTCTTGTTTCTTCCTTAATGCACGGAATGATTTTAATTACTATTACATAAACCGAAATAAATCTGTTGATCTTGAAGAACTTAATGCTAACGTTTTAAAGGGTAATAATTTCGAATATTATATCATCCAAAATTATTAATTAAGCACAATAACATAATCCCTGAAACTATTTATACCAAAGATATTGTATGCTTTACCTCCTCGGTTTATTCATTACTTTACGATGATAACAAGGAATTAAAATTCTTAAGTTCTGTTCTGAATTCTAGTTTAATGCAATTTTATTGCATTTATGCTATTAACAATCAAAAAGACACAACAATTAACTTAAATCAATACATGATAAGACACCTTCCAATCGTAAAACCAACCAACCAATTAAAAATAAAACTCGCTGAGAATGTTAAGATCATAAATAAATTATTCAATGATAATAATGGTGCTATAAATCAAAATATTCGTCAAGTAGTAAAAGAGATTGACGACTTAGTATTTAACCTTTATTCAATTTCAGAAGATGAAAGAAAGATAATTATCTCTGATATTAAAAAGCGAATTAGGTTTTTCGAGAATATTTATAGTTAATATTCATCTGATTTTAAATTACTTCTTCTAAATCTCTCTTTCACCAAACCTAACAAAAAATAAGCGAAATATCCCAATATTATACCCAGTGTATCAAAAACAATATCATAAAAATCAAAATACCTATAAGGCACAAAATATTGATGGATTTCATCGAAAAACGCGTATAAAATTGATAGAGAGATTAAATATTCAGTTTTTACTTTAGGGAATAATCCAAAGAAAATTAAAAAAGATAAAGCTCCGAACTCACAGATATGTAGTATAGGATTAAGAGATAATAATGTAAATTTTGAAGGCGTTGTTGGATATGGATTACTTAAAGAGGAAAAATAAAAAATAATAATAGCCAATGTTACTGCGGGTAATAATTTCAGCATATCTTTATATTTCCAACTCCGTCCCTTATTAAACATTATCTAAGTACTCCTAGAGCTTAAAATGAAAAGTACATATATTATCACCCAGTCCCATAGCTTTTTCTCTTTCAAAAGTAATTTTTGGATTGAAATCTTCAAAGGCAGCTTTATAAAAAGGAAAACACATATTTTTGCATATTAAAGGTATTTTATCATGACGATTTTCATTTCTATCCATTGAAGCTTTATAGGGGCATTGCTTTACCTCTATAATAACTTCTGATTCTGAGATCCTGTTGACTTCATATTTCCAACCCTCTATAGACCATCGAAAAGTAATAATTTCAATTAAATCGCTCAATGAGCTTGTATCTATATTCAAATATTTCTTAAGTCTTCGAATAATAATTTTAAAAAGCCTTGTCCAAACAGTAACATCTATTTTTAAAGCCGTGTCCCACCCAACTTCCTTTTCAGCTTCTAGCATCCAAAGACCATCCAATGTCACGAAATTTCTTTCATAATAAAACAACTTATCAGCATCAGTAACTTTTCTCATAATATCATCCTAATTAGTAAATCCTAACGATAAATAAAAAAATGAATTAATATTATAAATAGTAACATTATTTCGATGAAACACTGATTAGCCTAACAATATAAAACTCTACGTCATTCTAATTGATTATATTGATTAAAATATAGAATTTTATATTAAGAAACAGTGTAATAATTTTAGATCTAATTGTAAAAGATTTCAAAATCTTTATAATAAAATTTCAATTACATAAATTAGACATATCTAAATTATAACTTTTTATTTAGTGCTTTTATTGACACTTTTATCAAGAATGGAAAAAAACCTTAAAATATGGAACCTATATTTACAGCTTTACTATTGAGCGCAATTGCGGGATTATCGACTACAATAGGAAGTTTTGTTGCTTTTTTCTTAGGTAAACCCAGTAATAAAAGCATTTCTTTTATTATGGGATTTTCTGCTGGTGTAATGATCCTGCTCTCATTTGTAGAATTGTTGCAGGAAGGTATTCGAACAAACGGTACTTTTGTAGGGATTATGTTTTTCTTATTAGGTATGGGAATAATGCTTTTAATTGATATGGGTGTCTCTCATTATTACGAATTTGAAGATGATTCTTGTATAGATGATAATCCTGATTTATCTAATAGATCTTATCATCAATCGGGCAATCAGCTTTCAAAACAGACCCAACTGAGAAAAACTTCATTATTAGTTACCTTAGGGGTTTTCATACATAATTTCCCTGAAGGTATGGCAACTTTTATAGGAACTCTGAAGGACTTTGAACTTGGATTATTAATTATGATAGCAATAGCTCTACATAATATACCTGAAGGAATAGCGGTTGCAGCAACTGTGTCATCTTGCAATGATAGCAAGGTAAAACCGTTTCTTTGGTCTTTCTTATCGGGTATAAGTGAACCAATAGGTGCTCTAACAGTCGGTTTATTCCTTTTTCCTTTCATTAGTGATGTATTATTAGGCGCTATGTTGCCGGTTGTCGGGGGATTTATGATCTATATATCGTTAGATGAATTGCTACCTATGTCTCGTTCATTGGGTAAAGAACATCTTTCAATATTAGGAATTTCTGCTGGAATGTTTGTAATGGCTATAAGTCTAGCTATTCTATAGCAAGATTAAATAAACGCTTAACATTATTAAAAAAAATATTTTCATAAAAGGTTTTAGGCAAATTTAGACTTAACAACCCTTTGGTGGAAAGATTATATTCATACGGGATGTTTGGAAAATCTGAGCCAAATAAAATTCGATCCTGGTAGGAGGTTAAGTCATCTGGTTTGGGACGTTTAGCCTTCCTTTCAGGGAAAATATTATCTGGAATATATATCATCGTTGTATCCAAATAGAGATTCTCATACTTATCTAATAATTTTAAAAACATGTTATATTCGAAGGCACCCATATGAGGGATAATTATATTGATATTAGGATATTTTTCTATGAACTTTATGAAATTTTTATATCCTACATATTCGTTACTATATGGTGCGGTTCCTATATGGACACAAAGCCATTTTCCTCTGTCAAGGATTAGATCGTATATTTCATACATCCTTTTATCATCTAAATAAAAATTCTGAACAAGGGGTTGAATTTTAATACCATAAAAATCATAATTATCGAAGATTTTTTTTATATATTCAACCCGATCTTTATCTTCGGGCCAAACGCAACCGAAAGGTATAGCATTCTTATATCTCTTACAAAATTCATTTACCCACTCATTTATGTAATCCGCTACTCCTTTCTTATGAGCATAATTATATGTAGTAAAAGCTTTAACATTGTGATTCTCTAAAAATTGCACTAATTCCTCTGGAGAATGCTTATAATTAATAGGCCACCCTTGAATATTGCCATGTCCATCTGTTTTTTCAAAAAAATCCCAAATTGCTTTAAATAATTGAGGTGGGAAAAAATGGCAGTGTGCATCAATAAAATCAAAATCTTCACGGGTATAAAGCATCAATAAGAAGAATTTAAAAAACCTTATAAAATTTTGAATTTAATAAGTTGAGAATTTTACCTGAAGATTTTTTTGATTTTTTATTGAATCTGGTAAGGTTGGAGAAGTATTCCTTCCGATATAAAGTGTTTTAAGCGATTTCAAATTGGTTATAGAATCTGGAAACACTTTTAAATATGTATTCTCTAAATCTAAAATTTGTAAAGATTTTAATCGTTGTATAGATGGGGAAATTGTTCTAAGCGGGTAGTTATTAATTATTAATGTTGTAAGGTTTTGTAAATAACTGATATCTTCAATAATTGAGGCTGAGCCACAACCATGTAGGTATAGCTCTTCTAAAGATGTTAAGTGTCGTATTAAAGGAGTAATTATGTTATTCCTAAAAAAATCGTTTGAAAAAATTATCAGTTTCTTAAGAAATTGAAAATTGTGCAATTCTGTTGGAAATATTCGAATTCCACACTTTACACAAATTTCTTCTTCTCCTGGTTGAAAATCATACTCAAAGTAAGGTTTATTTGCCTTAAGCATCTTACGCATCATAAAGAGTTTTTCTTTTTCACACCCTTCGCAGTAGTTTGAATCAACCAATGCTATGGTATCAACATGCTTATTTTTGGTGCTGAACATAGCCGAATTGCGTTGATTATAAAAGTTAATTTTCTCATTTGCTTCATAAATTTGGATTGAACGCTTATAAACAAACTCAACATCAATCTCTCTTTCGATGTTTTTTAAGGCTTCAGCTTCCCTTACAGGAATCATTACTCCTCTGAATTCTATATCTAAATAGTCAATATAACACTCTGCTTTTAGAAATTCTATAACAGTAGGGTGTCCTGAATCAAATCTTTTTTGTATTTCCTCTTTAAATGCATGTTTCGCAATAGGATCTCCCGCATTTGCTAGTGCATTTAACAACGGAAAGGCTAAATTTCTATGAAGAAGACGACTATCATATTTGTTTTCTGTCCAAACTTGAATATTAGAACAGTGTCCCCAGAATTCTGTCTCTGGAGGGATGTCAATTTCTTGCTTATCAATTCCTTCAAGAGAAATGTCTAATCGCTCAGCAGCTTCATCAATTGATTCGATATCATGAAGTTCTGTTATATTTTTTACCGGAATTTCTAATAAAAGAAATTTACATTGATTAAACAATCGAGACTTTACGTAGATATTGGTTATTCCTTCCTCCAATTTTAACGTTATATACTCATTAACCTTGAATTCTTTCGAGGACATCAATTTTTAACTTATAATTCTTGTCTTATAATTATATAGGTTATCTTAAAATATAAAATTTAAACCTAAGCAGATTCCAAAAGATTGAATATTTATGTTTTAAACCTATATATGAAAGAAAAGGAGATAAAAATGTTAGGTATTATTCTTTAACTTTTCTCAAAATCACACTGAGTTCCGTTTTTAGCAAATCTCTTATTGCTACACGAATCACTTCAGAGCGATTGGGATACAAATTCATGTTAACTGAAAGGTAGAAAAAAGGAGAAAAAAAAATTTTATTATTCCTTAACTTTTCTCAAAATCACACTAAGCTCTGTTTTTAGCAAATCTCTTATTGCTACACGGATGACTTCCGAGCGATTCGGATATAAGTTCATATTAACCAATTCTTCTATGCCACTTAGGTATGCTTCCTGAAATCTGAATAGGCTTCAAATTTTTTCTGGCACATGGCAAGTAATTAATTTGATGCGTTTTCACCTCAAATAGTCTTCTTTTATTAGTTTTTTAGGAATTAAACATGTTTCATTAATGATTTCAAGCTTAGACAGATATATAGTTGTATATAATACCACGATAATATTGAATTTCTGTAGAATAAATTAAATAAATCTGTTATCTCTGAAATTTTATAAAAAATCAAAATAAAAAAGAAAAATAAAATTAAATTATTCGCTTTTACTTTGCCTTCTCTGGTAAATTAAATAAGCCAAAACTAAAAAGAGACTTGCATAAATCAACATCCCTATTAAAGCAGCGGGTTCTGTAGGTGTAAGCCATTGGGTAAATAAAACGGGGTCTCCTCCTCCTGGTGTTGGCATCATTATTTCAGCGAATCGCGGATTTGGCATTGATAGACTTCCTGATATTATTCCCTCATAATATGTAAGCAAAAAGAGCGGTTCCATTGTTAATCCGGCAAATCTTAAGATCATCATAACTATGTTAAATACAATGAGAAGAAATAAAATACTAACTATTATTGTAGCGGATGTACTTCTCATTATACTACTCATAAACGTAACAAATGTTAGTATTGTAAATGTGTATAAAAGGGCCCATCCTAATGAAGCCCAAAGAGTAATAGGAATCTCACTGTATTTTGTATAAGTGACAATGCTAATAAGAATATAATAAAAGCTAACACAAATTGCATTCAAAGTATATCGTGAAGTCAGTCGTCCTATTAAAAGTCGAGTCTTACTAATTTTAGGAAACAATAAGTTGCCCGTTTGCTTTTTAAAATCTTCTACTATAATTGATCCACCAAAAAGGCTTGCGCTAATAATTATTAAGAATCCAAAAAATTGTGTCAAATAACCACCAACGTAATCAACAGGGTCACTAGGTAATGCCACATCTTGTGCTAATTGGAGCTCTGATATAAGAAGCAGTAGGAAAAATACTGAAGCAAACACAACAAGCATTATTATGAAATTCCTTAAATTTCTTTTAAATTCAAATGTTAACGTATTTCCAATTTGAGTAATTTTCCTTTTTAAACCCGCTTTTTCTCTATCAACTATAATTTCATCAATTAAGATTTGTTCTTGTTGTTTACTTGACCTCATTTATTTAACCTCCGGGGTAGTTAGTTCTATGAATAAGTCTTCTAGTAATCCAGCTTTAGGTACAGAAAATTCGATTACCTTAAAACCATTGTCTATTAAAACTCTAAGTATCTTAAGCTGGTTTAAAGGATCTCCGTCAAAAATCATTTGAAATACTCCTGTATCTTCATTGTATTTAACCCAACTTAAATCTTTCTCTATTCCTGTTAATGGGTGAACGAGACTTTTAGTTTTTTCAAGAAATTCCTTTTGATTCTTATCTTCTGTATTTAGTAATTCGAAATTTATGATACTTTTCTTCGTTTTTGCTTCCAAGTTATCCAGTGTATCAAAAGCAATCAACCTTCCTTGATGGATAATAGCGACTCTATCTGCTACTTCACTAATTTCATATAGTAAATGACTACTCAGAAAAATTGTTTTTCCCATTTGTTTTAGCTCTAAGATAAAATCACGAACTTCTTTTCTTGCTTTAGGATCAAGCCCTGTTTGAGGTTCATCAAGCACGATTATATCTGGATCATGGATTATTGCGGAAGCTATACCGATCTTTTGGCGCATACCTTTAGAAAAGGTTTTAATTTTTTTATCTATCCATGCTTCTAATCCTAAAAACTTTAAAACATCTTCTATTCGATCATTTATTTTATCTTTTGGATAACCTTTCAGTTTTGCGAAGTAATTGAGAATAGTTCTTGGGGAAAGATCACCATAAAAGGCCGGATTTTCTATTAGAAATCCTAAATTGTCCAAGAGGTAATCTTTATTTTTTCTAGTGAGTTTCTGCAGTTCTCCATTACCTCGAATCCATATTTCTCCTTCTGTAGGATCCAATAATAGTGCCATCATTTTCATTGCCGTAGATTTTCCTGCTCCATTTGGACCTAAGAATCCTACAATTTCACCACGCTTAATTTCTAAGTTAATGTTTTTTACCGCATAGAAATCTCCAAATTTCCTAGTAAGATTTCTAAATTGTATTAAAACTTCTTGATTTGATTTATTCATCGTTTTTCCTCAATTCTTTGTTGCCTATATTCTTGAAGCGCAACAAGTTGGTTTTTTAACTGTTTATTTTTTCTTATAAAATAAATAAGAGCGGCAACTAACCCTACTACTAAAGCTACGGGTAATAGAAACATAATACCTGCTCCTACTGGTGGTTGTGTTTGAAATATCAAATTTTTTCACCTTTAATTTTCATTATTATCATGTAATTTGTTTTCTATATTATAACAGATGCAGTTATAATTGTTCATCAAGATTATTTTTGAATTCTTCAACCCTTTTTTTGATTTCTTCTAAATCCAAACCACTTTCTTTTTCAATTGTTTGAACCATCGAATCTAATTCAGATTTAATGCGTTTTAATAAATCTAATCTTTCGGTCATTTTGGCTATAAAAGTTTTAGCTCTAAACCTTAATCCTCGAAAAAGATCTAAGGCGTCATCCTTTGATTTTAATTTGTCCACTTGATGCATTAGAATCGTTTCTAATCCTTTTCTCATAAACATAAACATGTTATTCATCATATTTGGGTCAACCATTTCTGACAACTGCGTAAATCGTTCTCCCCACTTTGCCTTTAAGTCATTGAGATATTCTATCCCCTTTTCCGTAATAATGAAAAATTTTTGAGCTCTGCCTTTTATAACAGATTCAGATGTTATTACATACTCCATCTTGACTAAATCATTCATGATTCTTAATACATTTCCTCTTGGTATGCCAAATTTTTCTTGGAATTTGTATCCCGTAATCCCTTCTGGATTCTCGGAAAGTATCATCAAGGTCATAAAATATTTAATTTCTTTGAATGACTCAAGAGTCATGGGTAATGGTGGTCTAAAATGACCTGGGAGCCCAAAAAATGGTGGAAATCCAAATGGTGAGTTTGGACCACCTGGAGGTGGATGTCCACCTGGGGGTGGATTTCCATGATAAGGTGTTGGGGGATCAGTATTTCTAAAGTTATCAAAATTCATTTTTTCAAACCTGTCGAATATTTTTTGATCACATGCAAGAAGTGATCATATGATCTATTAATGAATATGATCATATTTAAATTTTTGCCTAATAATTAGTTCCTAATAACTATAAGTGATTATTTAGGAGAAAAAGAATGGAAACCTTACTTCCATCTTACAGAAAAACATCTACATATTTTATTTCAAATTGCATTGGAAACATTGAAAGCTATTTAATATCATCTGGATTCAGTTCTTTCCCTACTACAGAAGATTTTAATGCTGCTAAAGCAAATTGAGTGGTGTATTTAGATCTTTAAATCTGGACTTTTTTGAAAACTATTCTTTCTTTAAGTTAAAAACTAGCAATTATGCTAAAAAGTATTATAAAAAAGTTAAAATTAGAACAAAAATATAAAAAGTATTATTAAAAAGTTAAAATTAGAATAAAAATATAAAAAGAATATAAAACATAAGAATTGATGTAAATGTCAGAGACAATAATTAAACTGGAGAATTTAACTAAAAAGTTCGAAAAATTTACTGCTGTAAATAATATTAATCTTGAAGTGCGCAGGGGTGAAATAATTGGACTAGTAGGGCCTAATGGTGCTGGAAAAACAACGACTATAAAGATGATTGCTAAAATTTTAAGGCCAAATTCCGGAAGAATCTTAATTAGAACAAATCATGGTGACTTAGAAGATTTACAGAAAGTTTCTGCGACAGTCACCCAAATGGGATTTTTAATTGATATCCCTGAATTTTACAAAATGACTGCTTACCAACTGCTTAAATATTTTGCTAAACTTCAAAATTACCCTAAAAATAAAATAAATGAAAGAATCGATTGGCTTCTAGCATTTTTTAAACTTACTGAATGGAAGCATGAAAATGTGAAAAAATTTTCCAAAGGCATGAAACAGAAAGTAGGTCTTATTCAAGCGATTATGCATGATCCAGAGATTATAATATTAGATGAGCCACAAACTGGTTTAGACCCATTAGCACGTGTTGATATACGGAAAGGTATAAAAGCACTTCAATCCCAAGGTAAAACTATTTTTGTAGCATCACATATGTTATATGAAATTTCTGAAATATGTGATAAGATTGCCATGATTAACCGCGGTTCGATAATTGGATTTGATACAGTAGATAATTTAGCAAGTGCTTTAAAAACAAGTGAAGTAATTTTTGAAGTACTTGAGTCTCTTACACCACATGAATTAGAACCATTACTAAGTCGTTTAACCGAAAAACTCAATCCCTATTTAGACAAGGACTTAGACCCTAGTGTTTCTAAGATTCCTATAAAAT
>JAHQWI010000171.1 GCA_029856085.1 Promethearchaeia archaeon
GACAGGGACTGGAATGAGAAAAATGATGAAGATGAGGAAATGGGAGAAAATGGAGACAAATTCCACGAATCAGATTATGACACATAATATCCTTACAATAGTGTATTTATATATTTAGAAGAGGAGAAAAGATGAGTAAATTTCAAATGAATTTACATTGAAATCAGACTCTGAATTTACCTTTAACGAAATTCCGAATCATATAATTGATATGGATATTTAAAGAATAATCATCGTTTCACGAATTTCGTGAAGAAGTTAGGTTAAATTTTAAGTAAACAGCAAAAAATTAGATTTTGAATCTAATTTCTTCTTTTGAATTCTTTGAATTTTTGGAATTGTTTTCGCCAATACCTACGCGCTTCAAAATCCTTTTTGAGCTGTTCAGCATATCTCTTAGATCCAATATCTAATGATGCTAATATATGGTGAATAGTAGTTAACGGTTGTTCAAACATTAATCTCTTTAATCTTGATATATCAAAAAAGGAATTTTGAATCACTCATAGCAAAAATATTCCCAAGAAAAAGTCCTGAAATCTCAACTCCAACATAATTTTTATTTTGAATAAGGATAAGTATATAATTATAAACCAAAAGTATATATTATTATACTTTAATTATTAATTAATGAAATTAATTGACGAATATACCTTAAATTTATTAAAACATTTAGAAGTATCCAGAGAATCTAGCTTCACAGGATTTAATATTGCCATTAAAAATAAGAAAACACGCTCAGATAGGTTGAAATTTTTACTAAAAAAGAAGCTACTTATCCAAGAACGTGGATTATATCGCATGACAGAACGCGGAATAAAATTTCTGAAGATACTTGAAAAAGCGGAAGCAATTATCGGAGAAGATCCGAAAAGTTTCTATGAGAATTACGATCGTGTTTCATACATTTTTCGAAATTACTTAAATTCTTATGTTTCTCTCTTAAAAAAAAACTTTAATAATAATCTTATATCAGTTATATTGTATGGCTCTGTAGCGCGGGGAAAATGGACCTATGAAAGTGATATTGATTTATTACTAATATTTTCGGATGAAATTGTAAATTTATCAGGGTTTAACAAGACTTTAACAAATATAACAGTAACTTTCGAAAAAACTCTTCAATTGAAAGATGGAAATAATAAAACAATCTATTGCTCTTTACAAGAATACCCAATATTCTTAAATGATTTAGACAATATTAGGACTTTATTTTATGATATAGCCATGGATGGAATTATATTATACGACAGAGCTAACGTGGGTTTTAGCTTCATTGAAAGAATAAATCAAAGAATAGTAAATAAAAATATAAAACGGATCTTTGTTTCTGATAAAGATTTTTATTGGAAACGAAATAATGTTGAGTTTGGTGAATTAATCGAATTATGAATAATATTGAAGTTGCTAAGGAAGGGCTAAAAAGAGGAAAACAATGGCAACAAAATGCGAGTCGAGCATTTGAAGATAAACGATGGAATGACGTAGTATTTTCTTATGAAATGGCTGTAGAGCAATCATTAAAAGCTATTTTAATCCTTTTTGGTATTGAATACCCTAAAATTCACAATATATCAAAACTTTATTTGAGTATAAATAAGACTGGTATCCCAAAATGGTTTGTAGATAACATGGATTTCCACGCAGAAATATTGAAAGATTTAGTTAAATTAAGGAACAAAGCTGCCTATGGATATGTTAATGGATTAACCAAAGAGGATTTCAAGGAAGATGCAATTGAGTTTAAGGCTTCTGTTTCTAAAATTATGAATGACTGTGAAAAACTTATAATTGATTTTTCAAAAAAAAGTATTTAAGGGTTAATAGTATAGAATATAATAAAAAAAACCTATAATCTTAACTCCAATTTAGATTCTAATTATTATTTTTGGGCCATTAGGTATCTTTAATCCTAGAATAGAAAAATTTAATTATTTGGGAATGTTTTAAAATATATAATATTGGGGTCATGGATTAGTGGAAGATCGTTCGCTTGGCATGCGAAAGGCCGCGGGTTCAATTCCCGCTGACTCCATTGTTTTCTCTCGACTTTGGTTATTTAAGTTAAAATAAATTAATATAAGATAGAAAATGTTCGATCATTCTTTAGTAAAAATGGAACTAAAGAAGAATTAGATTATTTGGTAAAATTCAATTTAACTTTCCTTTTTTCCACCTATAATTTTGGAGAGTTTTCTGCCACCTAATAGTTTATTTACTTTATAACCAATTTCGTCAAAGACAACTGACAAATGAGTCGTGGGGAATCTCCCGTTTGAGAATCTAGAAAGGTTTTTTCCTTTTTCATCATTGTTAGTTTTTGCCGGCTTTAGCCATTTAGTAATGTGTTTCATGAAGGAATCTGCCATCTTTTCAGATGCTTCAATAATCCATTCTGCCGTCGGTGGACGGAAGCCTTCATAGGCAGAGCCGGGGGTGGAATGAAAAACGAGAGGAAGGGATAAAATACCTTTTGAGAGCCTTTCATCAAAACCTTCAACTAAAGATGATATAGGTTCAATGCCCATAACAACGCAGCCAATTGTGCCAGATATAGGTCCGAATACTTCAACAGAGTATTCTTGCGCTTTTTTATAGTACGAAAGGGGTTTATGTGCTGCCTTTCCAGGGCATATGGCTGCAAAATATGCGTCATCCATTACTTCTAAATCAAAGCTAGTTGTAGTGATGCCCATTTCTTTCCATTTATGCATATCTGAGAAGTCTTCAGGTGGGCAATGGTTATATACTTTAGGGAACTTTCTAAATATTTCATCTCCGACAACGTCTTTAAGTGACGATAATACAATCTCAAGACGCTCAAGATACTCACCTCTCTGAGCTGGTGCTAATGCGCCTCCACTTATAGCGATACTTCCACGCCAACCATTATCAATAGCTATTTTGACGGCTTCACCTTGATATTTAGCCCATACTCTCAGTGTTTCCTTTGGTAGCATGGAGATTTTCTTTGATATAGGATTAGAAAAGAGATTGCAATAACTGCACCCCCGATTTGTATTATAATTCATGCAAGAGAGACTGAAAACGACATTGATGATTGATGTCGACATTGAGGGTAAAACGGTAGCTATAGTTAATCCATTTGACAATTTTTCATCTAACCATTCAAATCTCTTTGGAAATGTGCCAGTAACCAGAATATCGCCATCTTCAAATATGCTTGCTTTATTTTATTGAATAACAAGTTCCATACGCGAATGTTTATTTAAGTATATAGGTGCACGAAGTCCACTTTCATTAAAAATTATTTCCTGTCGGAAATCACTACTCGTATCAGTTTTATTTACTTCAGCAAATAATTCAATGATACTTTCAGGATTATCGAAATCAAGTTCCTCAGGAATTTTCAACTCATCTACCCTATTCTCTCCTATAGCCACTTTATAGAGTTCGGGTGATATTTCTTTCGAAACTTGCGCACGTACGCCCTCAGAGATCATCCTCGCTTTTATAAAGATATCTTCTTTTGTTATTATTTTGTTCTCAACTGTTTCAGTTACCATTCTTATCAATTAATCCATTAGTTAGTTCTATATATCCTTTTTACATAAAAGGATTTATTAAATTTTATCTATAATAATAAGCAAAACAAATTAAGTTACGGATAATCTGGGTTAGGTCATGACTCCGTTTATTCCCTTTAGACCAAAAATCAATTATTCTAGAAATATAGAATCTATAATTTTATTACAAATTATTTTTTTAGGTTATTAAAAGAAAGATTAAATAACTGTTCTTTTTTGTGTTGCCTATGAGAAAATCTGGAAAAAAAGTGCTTTTTTTAATGTTTATATTTGCTGTTGTTGCTATTCAAGTTCCTGTATTATTAGGGTTGAGTGCCAATGATAATTATAGTACAACTCCAAGCCAAGGAGATGCGATTAATACGGATTTTTTAAGTCCTAATCTTTCCGATAGTTTACAATCAAGCGATATAGTTTCAAGTTCAACTTTGGGTAATGAAATGTCAATTTTTGATGATAATCTTAGACAATTCCTAACTAATCTGTCATCAAAGCCCCAAAATGATGTGAAGGATGTTAAAATTATTGTTCTCTTTGAAGAGGATGTATATCCAGTATTAAGAGAAGAGATTTTAAATTCAGTATTCAATGATTTCACGATTATTACTCATTATGACATTATTTCAGGAACATATATCAAATTAAATCCAATGGAGTTATTATCAAAGGGAATGAATTTAGAGGAAATTAAAGATATAAAAAGAATTTATAAATCAGAGATATTTGAAAATCCTTATATTATAGATCATACAATTCAATTAAGCGCTTTAAATGATGACAATTATCTAAATTGGTGGTTGTCTGCAATAGGCGCAGAAAGTTTGGCTTATAATGGATCAGGAGTGAGAGTTGCTGTAATTGATACAGGAATTTATGATCATCCAGCATTAAATATTGTAGCTAATCGAAATTTTGTTTCTGATGAATATTCATCAAATTATGACGATGATGTGGGGCATGGTACTCATGTTGCTGGAATTATTGGTGGTGACGGAACTGGTTCTGATGGCAAATATCGTGGTGTTGCTCCCGGAGTTTCCTTAATCAATGCTAGAGCAGGAAATGCCAGCGGTTTGGGAGAAGGTGATATTATTGCTGCTATCGATTGGAGTTCTAAGCCAATTGGTTTAGGAGGGGCTGATGCTGACATCATATCAATGAGTTTCGGTGGAGGATATCCATATATTTCTGATTTAATAACTCAAGCGATAACAAATGCTCAAGACGCTTATGGTGTTATTTTCGTAGCGTCAGCAGGGAACGATGGTCCCAACTATTTCACAGGTTCAACACCTGCTTCTGGTATAGACGTAATTTCCATAGGAGCAACAGTTCAAAATGGTGAACTTGCATCTTTCAGTAGTTGGGGTCCGACATTTGGATATTTAGGGTATCCTGATGTTGTAGCTCCAGGAGTCAATATTATTTCAACAGATGCAAAAAATTCAATAATTTCAAAAGAAGAACGCTATATTGGTAACTATTTTGATTATTCTGGTGATGCTGATTATATACCGTTAAGTGGAACGAGTATGTCTGCTCCTATGGTATCTGGTGCTCTAGCTATATTAAAAGATGCCTATCCCAATCTAACACCAGAAACTGCAAGAATTGCTCTATTAGAAGGAGCAAGGAAACTTTCTAACGAAGCTGATGACGATAATCTCAAATCAGGTGCGGGGTTAATAAATGTATCGGCATCATTAGACTATCTGAATAGTATTTCTCCAGACTATAATGATACCGCTAAGATTTTTCCAGATAATCTACCTGTAAAACCATATGATTTATTACATTTTCCGGGAGACCATCAAAAATTTAATTTAACAGTATTATCTGGTAAAGATAATAATTTTAGTATAGAAGTACCAAGCATTCAAGGTGTTTCGATTACTTTAGATAAGTACACTATTAATTTTACAAACGCTGGAATAGATTTTATAGAATTAGATATTAAAATTAATAACGATGCTACCCCTGAAATTAAGGATATAGAGCTTAACTTAACCTCTGGAGGGCAGGTTTATGATGTGGTTAATTTATATTTAGACATTAGATTACCAGAGTATAGTATATTGATGGAGTCTTATCACGGTTTAAATGATTGGTTTCCAGAATTCTCTTTTAATCAAATGGGCTTTTATGAGGCTATGAGTGATATTTCTGAAATGAATATATCAATTGATTATGGAATGGAATATTGGACCCCAGATTATAATAAAGATACAAATAATTCGATATTAACAGAAGAAAGGCTAGCACAATATGATCTTGTAGTTCTTCAAGCACCTATATTACCTTACAGCCCATCTGAGATTTCAAATTTAAAGAACTATTTTGAAGGAGAAGGGAATATTCTATTCTTAGGAACTCGTTATCAAGATATGGTGATTGAAAATATTAATGATCTATTCTCAGCATTAGAAGTAGACGTCCAGATTAATGAGGAAAATGTAATGGATGATAATTGGTATGGAATCGGTGCAAGCGTTAGTTCTCAAAGTGTTCAAGATTTTAATGATCCAATAATTTTTAATGATGTCAGTAAATTTCTTTGGATGTATGGCAACAGTTTTACTGTATCAAATAATGGAGAATCAATTGCAAGTATAGATGGTAAAACAGTTGCTGCTATATATAATGGAAGCTCCTATGGCAAAGGTCAGTTTCTAGCTTTTGGAGATTTGCATTGGATATTTGATGAATACAAATCATCATCTTATTCACAAGATCACATTATTTTATTGAAGAACATCTTAGACTTTCTCCTACCTCTAGATGAAGCCTCGATTAATATCAACATAGGTGTTGAATACACATCAAATCCCCAGATTGATCTTTCAATATATCTAAAGAATCAAACTACAGAATCTCCAATCACTAGTACTGATTACGTTTCATTAAATATCACCATAGAAAACGAACCTTATACGAAATCAATTGATTTAAATATGGCTTATAATAGTAGTGGAATATATTTTAACGATACTTATAATCTTCCAGCACCAAGTTATAATCCTTATTCAGTTATAGTCAACCTAACTATTGGATCAATAACTTATAGTAGATCGACTGAGATCCTTTATTTTGATGATTCGAAAGTCCCAATTATCAATAGTTTATCGACTAGCGATACAAGTATTACGAGAGCAATCAGTGAATCTAATACTTTAATTGCTGAACTCGATAATTCTACATATGGGGATATTAATGGGTTTTTATCTATCTATTCTTACTCATTCTTTAATTCAAAAAAGTCAGTCAATAAAACATTAACATTCAATCATTTTACCTCTAATAATTATACAAACACATTTGACCCTGAAACAAGTGATCCTTCTGGCTATGCTATTTTTTATATTACACCTTCAAATGAAAATTACACTAACCCAAATTCACCAAGAATTATATTTCAAATCAAAAATAATCCCCCAGAAATATTGAAAACAACTTCGAGTTTGAATATTGACGGTAGTTCGGAAATTTTCTTTGATGAGATAGAAACGGATGATGGATCTATAGTGTATAATGCTTATCAAGGAAGTACGTTTGATTTCATAATAGATATTAGAGACTCAGTTAATTACGAAGATGACAATTCCAACATGGACGTTTTTATAAACTTAATAATGGTTTCTGTAACTGATGATAATTATATTATATTCATTTTTCCTGCTTCAATTGTAGTTGATGAATTATATTATGAAGTACTTTCTGATAAATACGAGGGTTCTTTTATAATCCCAAACTCAATGAACTATAATTCAATTGCCGGAACTAAATCAGTGTCTACAGCAGCCGGTTTTGACTTTTCAACCAATGAGGGGTACTTGGGAGTTTTATACATTACTGTTTATGATAGTGAAGGAGGATTCGATGAATTTATTATTATTTTAGTCATATCTGAAAGACCTATGGATTATTCTATAATAATTCTTATAGTAGTCGGAGTGATTGCCCTTATAGGAATAGTTAGTATGTCAATTTATTTTGCAAGAAGGAAAAGATTTACAAGATATACTAAATATGAACCTAAATATCAGGATTACTATTCCCAATCCTCATATGAAAAACAAGAAGATGCATATATTACACCTGAACCAATTACCCAATTAGGACCGTCAATGTATTGCCCTTTCTGTGGAGGATTTATTAACACGCCAAAAAAATTCTGTCCTCACTGTGGAGAATCTCTTACTTTTAACCAACAAGATTAGTAGAAGATCTTCTTAAATATTAATATCTTATTTATTTTTTTTAAGAGTTAATACGTTTCCATCTTCTAAGCCAATATAAGCTTTCGAAGTCATATTAATAAATAATCCTGTATCAACAACCCCTGCAATTTTTAAAAAATCCATATTCAGTTCTTCCGGATTACTAATTTCACCAAAATCCACATCTATAATAAAATTTCCGTTATCTGTTATTAGTGGTCCACTTTTAGATTTCGCCATTCGTAGGGATGGTTTTCCCCCTAACTTCTCCAATTTGTTCATTATTGGTAAATAGGCCATGGGAATCAATTCTATAGGAATCCCTTTTTTACATTTCATTCCTAGTGTTTCTGAATTTTTTCTAAAGTCTGCTATAATTATCAATTCTTTTGAATTTGAGGCAATTATTTTTTCTTGGACCAAACAACCTCCCCCGCCTTTTATTAAATTAAGATTTTTATCAATCTCATCCGCACCATCAATATCTATATCAATTTCTGGAAATTGCTCGAGAGAAACTAATTCTAATCCATTTTGTATTATTAACTGATAAGCTTGAAATGAACTAGGGATACACTTTAGATTTAGAGATTTTTCTTTATTTATTTCACCCAATCTTTGTACAGCATACACCACAGTCGAACCGCTGCCAATTCCAATGATCATATTTTTTTTAACATTTTCATCTACAGCTTTTATGGCAGCATTCTTTTTTCCAATTTCTATCAATTTTTCCGTCATGGTTAAGATCAATATTTCTAATTTTTTAATAAATTTAGTATTCTAATAGCTAGGTGAGCGGCATTATCACCTCTATCAATACCTACACACGCAACAGGAACTCCAGGAGGCATTTGTACTATAGACAATAATGCATCTAATCCTCCTAATTTTGCACTAACGGGTACACCAATTACGGGTTTATCTGTTTTTGAAGCTATTACTCCAGGTAATGCAGCAGAGAGTCCAGCAACAGCAATATAAACTAAGGATTCCGATGATTTTAAGTATTGATCTAATATATCGGGGTTTCTATGTGCTGAGATTATTTGAAGATCGTATTTTATGCTATTATCTTTAAGTATCTTCTCTGCTTTCTCATAAGCTTCTTTATCTGAAGTACTAGCAGCTATTATCGAAACTAAAGGATTTTCACTTTTATCTAAATTTGTTTTAGACATATTGTATCTAAAAATTTTTTAAATAAAAATACTGCTAATAATCTCTTATTATTTTTAGATGGGTACCATAAAATAGATATCAACAAAAAGTTTAATACTTTTTTTATACTTCCTAATTTGAATATTTTTAAATATTAATCAAAAAACTATTCATTAAAAAATTTAATAAGAGGGAAAATAATGGAATTAAAAGAAGTATGGATGATAGATTACGCACGCACAGCTTTTTCCCGCTCTAGACCTAGGCAACCTGAAAGAGATGTGTTTGGTGAGGTTCGAGGGGATGAGCTTGTTGCTACGTTATTAATGAAATTCTTTGATGAAAAACTAGCCGACAAGGGAATTACTAAAGAGGATGTTGATGAATTAACAGTTGGTAGCGCAATGGGTGTAGGGGAAAATTGGGCCTACGGAGGAAGGGTTCATGCATTTTTAGCTGGCTTTCCTTTTAAAACTTCCGCCATGTTTGTCGATAAGCAATGTGGTTCTGCTGGTGCTGGAATGCACGTTGGTATAATGGAAATTATGACAGGATTTAGTAAATGTGTATTATCAACGGGTGTAGAACATATGACGAGAGTAGGTATGCAGAATGACAAAATCACGCCAAATTTGAAAATGATAGATAAAAAGAGTGAATGGTATAGACCAAAGTACGATTTCATGGTCACAACTAATATGATCCAAACTGCGCAGAAACTTTATGAACAAGAAGTGCCTGCTTTTACAAAAGAGGATTTAGATAAATTTGGAGTACGAGCTCACAATTTAACTGTTGATAACACAGAAGCCGGATGGTTTAAGGGTGAAATTATTCCTGTCGAAGGACATGTCGAAGGAAATGTTGAAGAAAAGATGATGATTGATAGGGATATGGCAGCAAGAAAATCCACTTTAGAAGGTGTAGGGGGATTACGTAGATTATCAAGACCGTTTTTCCTAGAAAAAAATGGAGGAAAAGAAGGGTATGAAAAAAGAGAAGGGACTAAAGAAGGGGTTATAACCGCTGCAAATTCCTCACCGTTGAATGCTGGTGCTACCGCATGTATATTAATGGAAGCAGAAGAAGCAAAAAAGAGAGGTCTTGAACCAATGGCAAGGGTCGTTTCCATTGGTTTTGCAGGCGTAGATCCCACAGTTATGGGAAGAGGTCCTGTACCTGCAACTGAAATGGCATTAAAGCATGCTGGTTTATCTGCTGATGATATCGATTATTGGGAAATTAATGAAGCATTTTGTATTGTTGCTTTAAACTGTATGAAAGCCTTTAATATTCCTGAAGAGAAAGTTAATATTATGGGAGGTTCTACTGCTATTGGACACCCCTTAGGGGCAACAATGATAAGACTTCCTGGCACACTTGCTCGAATCATGAAAGATAAAAAAGCCAAATATGGTATCGCTAACGCCTGTTGTGGAGGCGGTCAAGGCGTAGCAACTCTGCTTGAAAATCTTGATGCATAAATTTAAAATTTTATTTTTCATTTTTTTTTTTTGATTTTTTTTTTTCTCTAAGCCATTTCTTAATTAAGTACTTTAGAATTATTGACTTTCTGAGTAATATTTAAATATGAGTCTATAACAAATTAACTTACAAAATAAAAAAAGTGAAATAAAAATGACAGTTTACAAAAGTATACAACTAGTTGGAACTTCAGACAAAAATTGGGCAGATGCTGTGAAAAATTGCTATGAAGAGGCGAAAAAGAGTTTACGTGGTATTAGAAATATTCATATCATCGAATCTGATGTCAAGGTTAAAGAAGACGTTGATAAAATGATTTATAGGGTCAGAGTCCAAGTTAATTTTCAATTAGAGAGATAAATAATATACAACAATAATTATTTTTTTTTTCCTTTTTCTTTATATTTTTTCACTTAATTAAGATTTCTTATCAAATCAATTGTTAAATTTTAAATATGACGAGTTATATTTAGACCTTAAAACTTTTAAGATTTGTTTTCTATGTTTCAGTGGGATGCTATTGTAGATTTATTAGATAATCCAGTAGTACTAAGATATATCATAGGGGGTGCAATTTTCCTTATTGTGGTTATTATTTGCTACGTAATTCATCATAAATTAACAAAATAAAACTTCTTACATTAAAAATTAATAATTTATGTAGATAATTAGTTTAAAGTTTCCCTATCATCTAAAGTGTTCAATAAATCTGGTAGAGTTTCTTTATTTATGTTTAAAAAATCACCATCTATCTCAAATTGGTATTTCTTACCCCAATCAATTAGCAAGTCAAACAATTTTTCCTTTTCTATATTCAATACAGTTTGAATCATCTCAATTCTAATTCGTTTTGAGACTTCTAGTAGTGATTTTAATCGTTCAATATTTCGTCGTTGGTTTGAAATATCACTGCTTTTTTTTAAATCATCTAAATTACTTAAAATATGAGATCTTGCACTAGTTGCATATGGAAACTTAGGATCTATCTCTAAAGCTTTTTCATAGTATCTTAATGCTTCCTGTAAATTTCCCTCTCTCTCATAAATCAAACCTATGTTATAAAGACAGTGTTTATAATCTGGTTTGATTCTAACTGCTTCTTCATAACACTCTTTTGCTTTTTCGATTTCATCTAAATTAAAATTTGCGATTCCTAGATTATAATGGGCTCGATAATTAGTAGGGTTGATTTCTATAATTCTTTTAAACATATCTTTCGCCTTTTCATATTGTAATGTATACTCATCATTAAGGTAACCTCCATAAGTGAATAGAGTTTCTAAAAGACTCTCTTTAACTTCTTTAGAATTAGGATTATTTGCAAATGCATTTTCTAAAATTTCTAGAGATTCTTCAAATCTTTCTTGATTTGTTAATTCTTTTGTTTTTTTAATGAGTTCTTCTATATTTTCTGTCAAAGTCTTCACAATTATTATCTGTTATAATAGAAACCTAATAAAGAAGGAGTTATATTTCACGTTCATACCAAATATTCTTGGATTTATTTACACCAAGTTTTAAAAATAAACTCCTTAGAGCTCCATCCTCGTTAGGACAAATAAAATAAACTTTATCCATTTTTAATGTTCTTTTAATGTATAATTGAATTTCTCGAATGATCTTCTCTTCAATTCCTTTTTTGAAAGAATCTTCTTTTTTAGTTAAAACTTGATGAATTAACACCCTATCATTTCCTAAATAGTCCCTAAATAGAGTATAAGTCCCGAAACCTACGATTTGTCCATCTAGTTTTGCTACAACCATCGAATTGCGATATTGAAGGTCAAGAGCTCTACGATTCAATTCTTCTTCAAATTTTTTCCAATGAGAGAAGAAATAAGATTTAGTTTCGATGAAATCTTCAAAAATTTCTTTTAAAGCAGGTTTATCACTTCTTGGGTCAAATCTATCAATTACAATCAAATATTTCACCAAAGGTAAAATTAATTTTGCATATAAATGAATAATTGTATAAGATTTTTTTTCTATTCAAACTTAATTATTGTTTAATAAGAACTATTTTTTAGAATTCGATCTAATTAACTATGATAAATAATGAGTAATAAAACAAAAAAATCTTTGAAAAATAAAAAGAAATTATTTATACCAATTAAGAAGATAAATAAGGATACAATAATCCCAGAACCTTCTAAACCTGGTGATGCAGGAGCCGATGCGAGGATAATAAGTTTTAAAAAGATACTTACCGAAGAAAATAAAAGAGAATTACAGGATATTAAAGCAGATTCTTATATTTTAAAGCCCTTAGAAAGGATAGGATGTCCTCTTGGATTTGCGACTGCAATTCCCGAAGGATATTATTTTAAAGTAGTTCCTAGGAGTGGTTTAGCGTTATGGGAGGGTATATCTATAGTTAATTCTCCTGGCACTATCGATTCAGGTTACCGTAATGAATGGATGGCCATTGTAGTTAACCTTTCAAATAAAGAGATTATACTAAAGAAGGGTGACCGTATATGTCAGATTATCTTATGTAAGATGCATGAATATGAGTTTATTGATACAGAATCACTAAAAGAATCCGAAAGGGGTCTCAAAGGTTTCGGATCCACAGGTAAGAAATAAAATTAAATTATTTAATTTTTATAAATAAAGTGTTTGATATGTCAGAATTAACTCATGAAGAAAAATTTATCATCGCAAACCTTAAGGAAAAGGGAGGTAAGCTAAATTATAAAGATTTGCAAACTCTCTGCCAGGAAACCTAGCTTCAAAAATCCCCTAATAGAAAAGCTCTTATTATTTTTTTCATTTTATTTTTTAGAAGTTAAGTTTAGGGGATATTATGATTAAAAATAATACACAAACAGTAAAAGAAAGCTTTATAGAACAGATTTTAAACCCTAAAAGAATCTGTGTTTTTGGAGCAAATAACAATTTATTGGGCACAATGGGCTCAATGCAACTTCATAATATTATTACAGGTGGGGGTTTTAGTGAAATTTATCCAATTCATCCGAGATTAGAAAAAGTTCAAGGATTTAAAGCATATAAATCTATATTAGATGTACCTATAACTCCAGACTTAGCGTTTTTAATATTACCTACAAAAGCAGTTCCTGAAGTAATGGAGGAATGTGGGCAAAAGGGCATAAAAAACCTGATTATTACTTCAGGTGGGTTTAGAGAAGTTGGATCTAATGGAATTGAGCTGTCTAATCGCATTGATGCTATTGCTAAAAAATATGATATGAGATTCATTGGCCCAAACTGTTTGGGGGTGTTTAATGGATGGTATGGCTACCCTGCTAAAGAAGACGCTTATTTTAATACATTTTGGATTTATCTTCCACACAAACGAGGTAATATAACAATAGTGAGTCAATCAGGTACGATTGCAGCCCAAACTGCTTGGCATACAAACGAAATGGGCGTAAAGGTGGGTAAATCAATATCAGTTGGCAATGAAAGAAATATTGATATGGTAGATCTAATGGGGTATTTTAAAGATGATCCTCAAACAGAAGTTATTGGACTTTATATTGAAGAAATAAAACGAGGGAAAGAGTTTATTAGGTTAGCAAAAGAAATTACCCCAAAAAAGCCAATCGTTGCTATTTATGCTGGAGGAACTAACGCAGCTGCAAGATCTATTATGTCACATACAGGTTCTATAGGTGGTGATGATAAGTTGTATAGAGCTGTATTTAAAGAGACGGGTGTGATTTCTACTAATTCAATATCAGATTTTTTGTATTACCTTAGAACATTATCTCAAGCACAATCTTTCAATACTTTTCCGATGGGAAAACGTGTCGGGATCATTACGGATTCAGGCGGTCCTGGAGCAATGATGACAAAAACAGCGGAATTGTATGGTTTAGAGGTTCCAGAATTTTCTAAACCACTACAAGAAGAATTGGCAAATAATTTACCTAAAACTGCGAGTGCTACTAATCCTATTGATGTAACCTTTCATGATAATTTTTTAAATATGTTGATTAAATTCCCAAAGATATTAATGGAATCTGGAGAAGTTGACAGCATTATTGTTTTTGGTATTTATGATTTTGATGAGGTTATGGAAGTTGTTGAGAGTTCAGGGAGTAAGGTAGATGAACAAATGAAAAAAATGAAGGATTTAATTGATACTGGTGTTATTAAGCCAATAAAAAAGCTTATGAAAAGATATTCGATCCCTGTATTTTACGCAGGACCAATTCCTTATAGATCTCCTTGGATGAAAAAATTTAGTTCATCTGATATGCCTATATTCTCACTTTGGGATCAGCCCACGAAATGTTTGGCAATGCTGACAAGATATTCTGAATACCGACAAAATGTTTCTAAATTGAATTAATCTATAAAATCGAAATACATATTAGCCTAAGGATAAAAACTTTCCTTATAGATTCTTATTATTGTTTCCACTAATTATTTATATTAAGTCTTTCTATAATCAATTGAAGGAAATATTAAAAACTGATAATGAATCAATTCAATATTTAAGTTAATCCGTGTTGATAATTGCCAATCGAATTTTATAACCCTCCCTCAGCGATTTTAGCCTCTGGATCCAAATTAGGAGTTGATCTTGGAGGTTCTAAGAGCATTTTAAGTATAGATCAGTTTCATAATCTATATTCTGAGGGTTCTGTTTTTAGTGAGTTAAGCTGGGGAGCCTTCTACCAAGAAGAAGGTTTAGAAGATCAAATAGATACATTTGAAACTAAGGAATATGATTCTGTTCGAGAAGATCCCAAGGCATTAGTTCAAACAATCGTAGATAGTATATACAACATTATGAATGGGCAGAAACTTTTCTACGGTATTGTAGATTTTGAAGTTGATGCATTTCTTAATCAAAATACCATTATTCCAGGATTAAAATTAGATTACCAAATAATTAATAAATTACTCGATGCTCATAAGAAGATCCGAGATAAGGAATTATTTCCTAAAATTTTATCTGATGCAAAAGGTAGTAACAAAATCAAACTTGAATTCCAAGGAACTAAAAGAGTGAATCTTCATTTAAATGGTACAAAATTAGAAGATTACGCTGATAATTTGAGAATGGCTAAGGGTTTTGCGACAGGAATCGTATGTACCTCTCGGGGAGCAGCTAATCTTTATATCATGAGTGACAATATCATTTTTAAAGAAGATGTGATTCCAGACCTATACATCGACGAAGATAATCTTACTATCATTGATTTAGGAATGGAACGGCAATTATTATTTCCAATTAGTTGGTTTCGAATAGATTTAGGAATTAAATCATTGGAGACATTAGAGCTTTGGGAGGAAATTAAAACCGATCCTAAGTTAGAAAAGGCATTAGCTTATTATGATCGCTATATAAGTGGTTTAGTTTATAAAAAATTTCAAGTTATGGCTTCTACAATCGGTACAGATATGGGTAATGATTTTGATATACTGGATCCTACAGAAAGAAGACAAGCACTTAGAGATATGGCAGAAGCAATAAGGAATTTAACAGATGAATATAAAAAATAAAAATACTCCTTTTCTATTTTTTTAATATCCTCGGAGCTTTAAAATACCCATCTTGTCTATATTTAGTATTTTTAGTAGCCTCTTCATTTGAAAGAGACTCCCAAGGTTCGTCCTCTCTGAAAACATTAGATAATCCTTCAATTGGGTGAGTAGTAGGATTAACATTACTTGTATCTAAATCATTCAATTTCTTAAAATAATCAAGAATATCCCCAAGCTGCTTAGAAAGTTTTTCTTTTTCTTCTTCGGATAATTCTAATAATGCTAATTTAGAGATGTGTTCAATTGTTTCTTTTGAAAGTTCTTCTTTCTTAGGCATAGCTCAACTCAATTAAATATAAAAATAAAAGCTAATTAAGCTTAATCATTTTTAAATTTAGACTTACTATTTTTGAAACATTGAAAATATAATTTCATGTAAATTCTATATAATATTACAATAAGAATTAATTAAAACGCTTTTTTACATAAAATATGACGGATAAAGAAGAGTTAAGGGATGAAATTCCAAGTTATGCATTTATTGCCCTTGCACGCCGTGGAATGGAAAAGATTTCATTAGATCAATGTTTTTTGAAAAATTGTGATAATGAGAATCCTGAATTATTAGAACCTTTTAAGAAAGAAGAATATGAAGATGAAAAGAGACAAACAAAAGAAATTCATATTAAATGTAAAAAATGTAATGAAGTATTCATTTTAAAATTAGTGACTTTAAAAAGAGTAGCTAAATCCACTAAGGAAAGTAGTGAAGAACCTTTATCAATGGGAATGGTTTATGCTTTAGATGAAAATAAAAAGAATTTAGGTCACATAGGGTATTTTTAAATTAAAAAGATTTTTGTCTTATGAAGTTTAAATTTTATTTGTTCGATTTAGATGGCACATTACTTAACCTTGGGAATATTGGAGCTTATGCGGATCAGATTTTAGTTAAAACACTACATGAATTAAAGGCACCTAAAATACCTGATAAGGATGAAAGATATAAATTTTGGTCTGCTGGGGATAATTATCTCGAATTATTACATAAATGGGGCGTTTCTAAAGCTCAGAAATTTTGGAGACAATATGATAAAGTTGATTTTAACCAGAGAAAAGCTCTATATAGTCAAAAAAAAATAGCTTTATTTGATGATGTTAAGACTATTTTAGAAAGAATTTATAATCATAAAGACGGAAAAAAAATCGCTATCGTGACTAATACTGCAAATTATGTCGTGGATTATATATTAAAAAAGTTTGATATCGCTCCGTTTTTTCAAAGGATTTTTAGTATGGGATTTAAGAATGACCAGAAATCCGCAAAACCGTCTCCTAGTGGAATTTTCTCAATCTTAGAGAGTTTTCATTACGATCCTAATGTTCATAAAGCTTTAATGATTGGAGATTCCATATCTGACATAATTGCTGCGAAAAATGCTAATATTTTTGCATGTCTAATAAAAAGGGATAAAATGAGATATGAAAAAGGTTTTAATTCCTGGAAATTCCAACCAGATTATATTATAGAAAGGTTGGATGAACTTCTTAAGTTATAATCCAAAAAAATTAAATAATCGAACAGCTTCTTATTTAATATTGAAAATCTTAAGAGAATAATCGATATGTCGACAAATCTAGGAGAAGAAGATATTTTAAGGAAAAAAGTTTGGAGAATTATCAATTTGGTTCAGGCGAATCAGCTCTTTGTTCATCATAAAGAATTGAGCATTAAATATTTAGCTGGAACAGGTAAAAAAGTAAGTTCAAAAATACTACCAGAAATCTTATCTTTGTGTGTTCTAAATGCTATAGTTCCCAATTCTGCTATAATCTTAGTAGGAGGCCATGGTGGCGGCAAAACAACACTCGCTAAACATTTGGGAAGAATGTTTACTGCTACTTCACTTAATGATATTGAAAATGCAATTATAAGAGGTCACCCACAGCTAACTGAGGAAAAATTGATCGGTACTTTAAAATTAGGGAAATTAATGAAAGATGGTGAAGAAGAAGTTGTTTGGAGACAATTTGTAACAAATTTCTGGAAAATTATAGATGAAGTAAATCGTTTGACACCTTATGCTCAAGATATTTTATTATCCCTGCTTGCTGAGGGTACTGTTAAATATTATGACTCAATTATAACAATTAGTAAATTTTGTCTTTTTGCTACAATAAACCCAAACGATGTGGGAACTTTCGAATTATCGCAACCATTCTTAGACAGGTTTGGTATTTCCGTTCCTATTTCAATGCCAGCAAGTCATGACTTACAATTAATTTTATCAGGGAAAGATGAGAAATACTTAGGCTATGATCAACTCATTCAAGTCCCGAAAATTTTAACTATTGATGAATTAATGGAAATTTGGTACTATGTCAATAGAATATCTTTCTCTCCAGAAGTTAATACTTATATTCATGCCATAATAAGAGAATTTACTTTATGTTCTAGGGTTGACAAAGGTAACACTGAAGATTTAAAACCAAGTACGGGCCTATGTTCTGGTTGTCATTTTAATACAGCTCAAAATATTTGTAACAAAATTGATACAATTCTAAGTGTAAGGGTTGCAAAGGATCTTTTAAGATACTCAAAAGCGCTAGCTTGGTTATTAGGAATTAGTATGATTGATGTCAATATTGTAAATACTATAGCACCATATGTAATTTCACATCGAGCAATTTATGTAAAAAGAGAATTAGATAAGTCTCCTTATTTTGGAAATAAGTATGAATTTTCTAAGAACATGTTGAAACTAATTCAAAAACGCTTTAAAAATCGGGAAACTTGCTATCAAATTACTGAACGGTTTCGGGAAGGAAATTCTAAAGAGACGGATTTGACTGAGTTAAAAAAATTTGAAAAAAATGATTTAATAGTAAAATTTGATTTAATTCCATTTGTAAATTCAGTAAATAATAAAAGCTATACTCC
>JAHQWI010000172.1 GCA_029856085.1 Promethearchaeia archaeon
GTAAATTAATTGTCGATTTAACGTTCTCAACACCAGAAGAGGCTTTAGAAAACAATGACATATGGAAATGTTTAACATGTGGATTGTGTTCAGTATATTGTCCGATGACAAAGGAAGAGATTGGGGTTAATTTCACTGAAATTATCAAAGATCTTCGTTCGTTGGCTTCAGAATATCAACCATTACAAGAAGGATTACAAAGCTGTAATCATGAAAGAGTATATTCAAGTTTACCTAAATTAATGGCTGATGATAAAATCAAATTTACTAATAAAACTGGATTTTTAGAAGGGACAGGATTAAAAACAACGGATAAAGGAGAAATTGGCTACTTTATGGGATGTGTACCTTTCTTAACAGGCACAGCACCTTGTGTTGTAGGATGTCCTGCAGGAGTTGATGTCCAAGGATACGTTTCATTGATCTCAGAAGGCAAATTTCAAGAATCTATCGATCTAATAGGAGATAAAAATCCCTTACCATACCTGTGTGGAAGAATTTGTACTGCCCAATGCGCATTAAATTGCAATCGACAATACTTTGATGATCCAGTTGCTATCCGCGAACTCAAAAGATTCGTTTCTGATTGGGAAGCAGAACATCCTAATCAAAGTAGAATAAAACCTGTGGCGCAAACTAAAGAAAAAGTTGCTATTATTGGTGCTGGACCAGGTGGATTATCTGCTGCTTATTTTCTTGCAAGAATGGGGTATAAACCCACTATCTTTGAGAAAGGTGATAAAACAGGAGGGGTGGTTAGATATGGTGTTCCGCAATACAGACTTTCTGATGAAGCACTTGATCACGATGTGGAATTTATAAAAAGTATGGGTGTAGAAATAATTTTAAACAAAGAATTCGGCCCTAATTTTGCCTTGGAAGATATCTGGAAAGAGGGGTATAAGGCAGTTTTCATTGCTGTAGGCTTATACGTACCAAAGACTTTAAGACTTGAAGGTGAGGATTTACCTAATGTGCATGTTGCTCTCGATTTCCTTTTAGATCGAAAATATAAATGTTCAGAAAATCCTGAAGAATTTAAAAGTAAAACTATTGGTATTATTGGTGGTGGAGCTGTTGCTGTGGATGCTGGTGAAACTGCTGTTCGTCTAGGGGCAACCAAAGTTGATCTTGTTGATATTTTAACTGAAGAAGTTCTAAAAAATGTGCTTAAAGACTTACATGAAGCTGAAAGAGAAATAATGGAATATCATTTTGAAACATCAACTGCAAAAATTACACAAGAACCTAACGGTAAATTAGCTTTAAATTGCTATAAAATTGAATGGGGTGAGCCTGACCCTGAAACTGGGAGGAGACCTCTAAATAAAATTGAAGGTTCAGAATATAAAATCGTTGTTGATCATATCGTTATAGCAATTGGTCAGGGACTTGATCCAGAACCACTTAATGCAGCTACGGATAATCAATTAAAAATTGAAAGAGGAAAAATTGTAGTTGATGATTTAACATATGAAACTGGAATTCCTGGTGTTTTTGCTGGAGGAGATATAATTTATAATTCATTAATGTGTGCTGTTGATGCCATTGGAGATGGGAGAGAAGCGGCATTTACTATAGATCGTTATCTCCGAGGGTTTGATTTAAAAGAAGGAAGAATAAGAAAGAACGATCTTAAACGATCTACTATTCCTAAAAAGTATATACAAACAAATTCATGCCAAGAAATGAACTTTATGCCCAGTTCCGAAAGGTTGGTTTGTTTTGATGAAATAGAATTAGGTTTTTCTGAGGAACAAGCGAAAAAAGAAGCTAACCGTTGCTTAAATTGTAATTGTTGCTCTAATTCTGATCAGATCCCAGAAGATTTTGAAAAAGCACTTGATGCTTCTGGAGTTATGATATGTGATTATGGGAGTCAAGATAATTGGCGATCTCTGAATGCTCCTGATTACTTAGAAATTCCTAAAAGAGTTATAGGTATTTTAAATCAAAATCATATTGTTCCAGTTGTACTACCGGAAGAAAAGTGTTGTGGTCATGATAGTCTCTGGCGAGGAGATGTAGATACTTTTAAAAAATTAGCTGAATATAATGTAAAACTGTTTAAAGAAGCAGGAGTTAAAACATTAATCTTTAGTTGTGCTGAAGGATATTATACATGGAAACATGAATACAAGAATCTTTTTAAGAGCAGTGAAGAATTCGATTTTGAGATCTACCACATTACTGAATATATTTTAAAAGAGAAGTTATTAGAAGATATATCATTTCCAAGTTTAGACAAAATAAAAGTGACTTATCACGATCCTTGTAGACTTGGGAGAATGAGTAATGTTTTTGATGCTCCACGTGAAGTACTAAAACAAATTCCTGCTATAGAATTAGTCGAAATGGAAGATACCATGCAAGATGCGGAGTGTTGTGGAGTTTCTGCTTATATTTCTTGTAGTGAAGATTCAAAAAAACTCCAAGAGAAAAAAATTAATCAGGCTATAGAGACTGGCGCAGAATACTTAATTACAGCTTGTCCAAAATGTATCGCTCACTTAAATTGTTATTTAAATGAACATCGAGAATTAAAAGAAAAATTGAAAATAGTTGATATAGTAAGCTTTCTAGGACAACTACTCTTTTTAATTTAATCGAATTTATTATTTTGCTGAAGGCTTATCTCCAGAATTATTATGAAAAATATACTATTTTGCATATTTTTCAATATTAATCTATTACTTTTTCTTCTATTTTACTCTCATTTTAAAGAGGGTGTTTTTTAGGATTAACAAATAACCTTTAAAATTTTGATACTTTATTTTTTCATAATTATCTACAAAAAAAATAACTCATAAATAATAGTGAAAAACATGAGTAAAACTAAAGAAATACCTATTCCTGATAAGATTTCGGGTTTTACACAGGTTAGAATTGATGTAGATCTAACAGATGGAAAGATTAGTAAATCTACATTATCTAATGAGTTTTGCCGAGACTGGATTGGAGGCTACGGATTCGCGAGTAAAATATTATGGGACGAATGCCCTGCGGGTGTTGATCCCCTAAGCCCAGAGAATGTGTTTATATATGCACATGGTCCATTTCCAGCTACCATACTACCAACAAGTTCTAAATATGGAGTATTTGCTAAATCTCCATTAACTGGTATGTTTGGTATGGCAATATCCTCTGGATCTGTTGGAGCTCAAGCTCGTCGTGCTGGTATCAATATGATTGTATTCAAAGGGAAAGCCCCAGAACTTTCATACATGGTTGTGGATGATGATGATCATTATATCGTTCCATGCCCCGAACTTGCGGGAAAAGGTTGTTGGGAAACAGAAGAATTGTTGAGAGAAGAATTTCAAGATCAGAGATTGGCAGTCATGGCAATTGGTCCTGCTGGAGAACGAATGAGTAGGATGGCGTGCATAACCAATGATCGTAATAGACAAGCAGGAAGAACTGGGATGGGCGCAGTTATGGGGTCTAAAAACCTTAAAGCTATATGCTTTAGAGGTACTAAAGGCGTAAAAGTTGCTCAACCCGTTGAATTTTATAAGTTAGCGAGAAAATTAATTAAAGTTGCTAATGGTCCTGCTACAGCTAAATATCGTGATTTAGGCACGCCTGCAGGGATAACAAGTTATAATAAGTTGGGAATGTTCCCAACTTTTAACCATCGTGAGGGAACTTGGGAAAAAATTGATGATGGAACTTTTACGGGAGATACACTTAATAATGACTGGGTGGTAAAAAAAGTCGCATGTTCTCAATGTTCAATTGCGTGTGATCATATTACTAAAATACCAAAGACACATCCTCATTGGCCTAATTTATATGCTAGTATAGATGTAGAGCTTTGTTACAGTTTTGGCTCTGCTACAGGATGTTATGATTGGCCAACAGTATTTAAGTGTGTTGAATTATGTGATGATTTGGGGATTGACGCAATTTCAGGAGGCGTGACTTGTGCCATGGCAGCAGAGTGTTTCGAGGAAGGAATTATTACAGAAGAAGACTTAGGTTATAAATTACCTTTTGGTTCTACTGTAAATCTTGCAAAATTCACGGAAGAAATGATTTTAGGTAAAGGATTTCCTGGAAAGATTTTCGGTGATGGTACTAAACAAGCAGGTATACGATTAGAAGAAATGGGTAAAAAGAAAGCTAGTTTTTATGGTATGCACATTAAGGGCTTGGAATTGCCTGCATTTGATCTTCATGGAATGTCCTCATTTGCCGTTGGAGAAAGCGTTTCAATTAGAGGGGCATGCCATTTAAGAAATGGGGCCTATGGACTCGACGCAAAAGGAAAATTTGATAGATTTGCCTATGATAAACCCCTTGAAAGAGGAAAAGCTATTAAGGAATTAGAAGACATTTACGCTATCATAGATTCGTATATAATCTGTAAATTTACTCGAGGCATTTATGAAAATGATGCTGAAATGGCAAAAGTTTTTGATCTTGTAACTGGAATTCCGGTAACTGATAAATTTATACAAAAGAGAGGAGATGCTATTCTTAATCTTTCAAAATGCTTTAATATTCGAGAGGGATGGACTAGAGCGGATGATCATCCTCCTGAAAGATTCTTTAAGGAATCACACACAAAAGGACCAGCTAAAGGAGTTGTTTTAAAGGAAGATGGATATCAAACATTATTAAGTGGTTATTATGAAGCTAGAGGTTGGGACACCAAAACAGGAATTCCAACTGATGAAACATTAAAGTCTCTTGGATTAGATTTTGTGATTGGCAAATTAATCCCTTCGGGAGGTAAAAAATAAATGTCAAAAATAGGAACCAAGAAAAGAGGCGGCGTAGTACACCAATTTATTATTGTCGACCCCAATCTATGCACTGGATGTGAAACATGTGAATCTATATGCTCTTTTGTCCATGATGGAGAATTTAATCCAATAAACACGAGAATTCATAGAGTACGGATTGAGCCTATTTTAAATGTCGCATTAGCGTGTCAAAAATGTGATGATGCTCCATGTGTTCGAAGCTGTCCTGAAAAGGCTTTAGAGCAAGATAAAGAAACAGGTTCAATTATTGTTGATGATGACAAATGCAATGGTTGCGCTTTCTGTATCAGAGCATGCGATTTTGGAGTTTTAAGCTTACATTTAGAATCCCAGAAGGCTCTTATCTGTGATCTTTGTGAAACAATGAAGGAAGAATATATAGATCCTGAAAGGGGAGAAAAATATCCCGCATGCATCGATGTTTGCCCAAAAGAAGCTATATCACTAAAAGATGTAGAACAAATTGGTGAAGAGAAACGAATTGATGCGGTAAAACGACTTTTTGGAGATATCATAAAAGAAACAGAAGCTTAAATTATTTTATTCATTTTTTATTATTTTTTATACTTAAGCTCTTTTTTTACCGAGTTTAACAAGGGAATGTAAATTCAATAAATATAATATTTCAAAAAAAAAAGTTAGATTAAAATACTTTTCAATCGAAATTTTAAATTATTATTCTATGGTGATATAAAAAAATGGAAAATTTACCAGACAATGTACCTCCTTATGAGCTTAAAAAATATTGCACCAGAAGAGGTTTGGATTGGGAATCAGGAACGCCTTCTGAAGAAAAATTAAAGCAATTAAGAATTATCCCCTAAGATTAAATATATATTTGGTGAAAGTAGTCTGATAAATGAAAATTATTTTGGGCCTGCTGTTATTGATATTGATGAATGGCGCGATGATCCCATAAAACACCGATTTGTGCATGGATCCTTTGAAGGTACTCATACTAAATTTATCCTCTGTTTTCCTGATTCGAAACATTATGGTGGGCGCTTTATCCAACACTTACAAGGAGGATTAGGAGGAAATGAATATACTGGATATTTAGCGGGAGGGCTTTATCTAGCACGTCGTAATAATTCATATTATGTAGAATCAAATCAAGGTCACTCCGGTGATTTAAGAGTACTAAGTGATCGCCCTTCAGTATTTGATTGGGAAGCGAGTGCTACAACAGCTCTATATGGTCGTAAGTATGCAAAGGAGATATATGGTGAAGAGCCTCATCATGGATATCTCTATGGTGGAAGTGGGGGAGGATATCGATGTATTAAATGTGCAGAAGCTCCGATTGAAATTTGGAATGGATTTATGCCCATGATTATGTCTTACCCTGCGTTTTTTACTTTTTATGATTCAATTAAAGCCTTGACAGTTCTAATCTTGGGAGACAAAATTAAAGACATTATTGATGCTACTGATCCAGGTGGGAGTGGAAATCCTTTTTTATTACTAGAGAATAATATACAGAAAGAAGCTCTGGCGAGATTATATCAATCAGGTTTTCCTCGTGGAGCAGAAGCACAATTACGACCAGACGCTTTTTGGGGATATGCGATGCAAATTTTACCTGATCCAAAGCACTGGGAAACATTCTGGATAGAGCCTGGATTTGAAGGAGCTGATAATGATCCTATTGTAAGATCTTTACTTATAGAAGAAATTGTAGAAGTAGAAGAAGTTCTGAGTGTTAATGATATCCGATCTTTAATTGTAGAAGAAGAACTCGATGAAGGTTTAATAAAGAACCTTAGATTTTCAGACGAAGCTAAGATTGGTATCAAAGTTAAATGTAAAAAGCCTGGGAAATATGTAGGTAGTTCAATGCGGATACCTAATGGTCGTAAAATGTATTGTACACATAATGTCGAAAATGTTTTAGTTGCCCTATTCTCGCGTCATATACTGGATGATATCAAACCGAGAGATAAAGTACACATTGATAACCGTAGACTTGTTGCATTTAGTCATCATCATCGACATTTTGTAAGTAATCGATATCCAGAAATGAAGCAATTCTTTATTGATGGAAATCCCATCTATAAACCTTCTTCACGATCACTTGATTATATCCCCGTGCCTTCTGGAAACTTCAATGGAAAGATGATAATCTTACAAAACGCTCAAGATTGTGATGCAACTCCTAGTAATGCTCGCGCTTATATCAAATCTGTTAAAGATCATCTTGGTAAAACTTTAGACAAGTATTTCCGTATCTATTGGAATGAAAACGCGCGTCACATCCAACCTTTAACCCCAGTAGAATCAACTAGGTATATAAGATGGGGATCAATTGTATCTCAAGCAATGAATGACCTTATTAAGTGGATAGAAGAAGGTATTTCACCTCCACCTAGCACTAATTATAGCTTTGATGTCTATTCAGCACTTCAATTGCCTAAGAGTGGTTTTGAAAGGAAAGGTATTCAACCTACTGTTCAATTAAGCATCAAGGGTAAAAAAAGTGCTCACATTAGTATCGATCAAACAATATCATTAGACGGTGAAGCCGAAGCAGCACCCAATACTGGTTATTTTATAAGGTTAGAATGGGATTTTGATGGTTTAGGTAAGTTTACACATCAAGAGGAATTAAGTGGAACTGAATACAAAATAAAAACAACAGTATCGCACAAATACAATCACCCGGGCACTTACTTTGTGACCTTTCGAGTTTTCCTCGAGCGTAATGGTGACAAGCAAGATATTATACACCATATTATTAATCAAGATCGGATTCGCATTGTAGTAACATAAAATTTTTTAGAAAATTAGAAATGCACAAAAATGTTTACTTTTTGATCTAAAATAATAATATTTATTCTATAATTTTCGAAAACCAATAATCTCTAAAAGATAATTGTATCTAAATCAGTCATTTTAAGCCAAATGAGTAATATTGAAAAAGATACTTCGATTAAATTATCAGATTATAGAAGAATTGAATAAAGATTTCATAATAATTTAATTTTAATAATATAGACTATTTACAAGATCATAATACATTTCTTATGTGTACTCTAGGAAACTAAGAAAAGATTATCTATAAAAATTAGGAGGTTAGGTTTAACTAAGGTGATAACTTTGTCTGGGAAACAGACCAAAGATAGTAATAACGATGAAAAGCCAGTTGTTGGCGTATTTGTGTGTCGTTGAGGTATTAACATAGCAGGTATTTTGGATGTTCCAAAAATCGTAGAGGAAATTGATAAACTACCTAACGTGTATAGTTATGAATATTTAAACATGTGTACTTCTGGTGGTGCCGAGTATATTAAGGAACAAATTGAAGAAAAGGGATTTGAGCGTACTGTTGTTGCTGCTTGAACTCCTTTAACCCATGAACCTGTTTTTCATGGAATCTTAAAAGAAGCAGGTGTACCACAGAGATATTTAGAACTCACTAATATTAGAGAACATTGTAGTTATGTTCATCAGGCAAAAGAAATTCGAGATAAAGCAACATTTAAGGCAATTGAATTAATAAAAGCAGGTATCTCAAGAGCACAATTATTAGAAGATATTCCTACAAAAACTGTTCCGATAAAACCAACTTCTCTAGTCATTGGAGGAGGCATTGCTGGATTAAGCGCAGCTATTGATTTAGGTGATGCAGGCTATAAAGTATATTTAGTAGAAAAGAAAACTACAATAGGAGGAAGAATGTCCCAACTTGATCGAACATTCCCCACCGATGATTGTAGTATATGAATTCTTGGTCCAAAAATGCTTGAAGCTGATAGGCATGAAAATATCGAAATTTTATCTTATAGTGAAGTAATTAGTGTCGAAGGATATATCGGTAATTTTAGGGTAAAAGTAAAAAGAAATCCACGTTTTGTCCATGAGGACAAATGTGTTGGGTGCGGAGCATGTACCGAAGTATGCCCAATATATATACCGAATTATTTTGATGAAAATCTCTCTGCGCGAAAATGTATAGATATAGCGTTTGCTCAAGCAGTTCCTGCAATCTCAGATATTGAAAGAGCCTCTTGTATTGAATGTTTCGCATGTGTAGATGCCTGTGATACTGAAGCAATAGATTTTAGTCAACAAGATAAGATCATAGAATTAGAGGTGGGTACAATAATAGTTGCAACGGGATGGGATCTATATCAAGGTGATGATTATGGTTATGGAATTTATGAGAATGTAATTACGCAAATCCAATTAGAGAGAATTATTGCGCCAAATGGTCCAACTCTAGGACATTTAAAACGTCCTTCGGATGGAAAACGTCCTACAAGAATTTTATTTATAAATTGTGTAGGATCCAGAGATTTAAAAACAAATGAATACTGTAGCGTGGTATGCTGTAATTTATCTGTTAAAAATTCTAAACTAATAAAGTCGGAATACCCTGATTCAGAGATTGTTGTAAGTTATATCGATATGAGATGTGCTGGAAAAATGTATGAAGAATACTATAGAAGAGCTCGAGATGCAGGTATCATATTTACAAAAGGGTTAATAGGAAAAATCGAAGAAGATCCTCTCACTAAAAATTTAAAAGTACAATTTGAACCAGTTGGCACAGATTCTATTGTGGAAATGGAATTCCATATGGTAGTATTATCATCAGCTTCTTTGCCTTCTCAAGGTACAAATGAAATAGCTTCGGTAATGAATATCGAAAAAACCCCGGATGGATTTTTAAAAGAAGCACACCCAAGACTTGATCCAATTAATACAAAAGTCCCAGGTATCTATTTAGCAGGTTCTTGTCAAGGTCAAAAATCTATAGATCTTACGGTTAGTCAAGCAAAAGGTGCTGCTTCTTCAGCGAATATACCTATGAAACTTGAGAAATATACTATGGAATTAATCCGTGCTCAACCATTAGACGAACGCTGTGCTAAATGTTATAAATGTATTGAAGCATGTCCCTATAGTGCAATTTCAGTTAATGAAGAGGGTTTAATTCAAGTAGATATTATTTCCTGTAGAGGATGCGGAATTTGCGAAGCATGTTGTCCATCAAAAGCTATAGAGTTAGCACATTACAAAGATAATCAATATGTCGCATATATAAATGAATTATTACCAATTGAGGATTAAAGAGGTGGATACAATGACAAATAATGATGATATAAAAATATTAGCATTTTTATGCTTAAAATGAGGATATGGTGGTGCAGATATGGCGGGGACTATTCGGGCTCAGTATCCAACGTCCTTAAGAACAGTTTTAGTTCCTTGCACGGGAAGAGTAGGAGTAGATCTAGTAATGAGAGCTTTTGGAAGAGGCGCTGACGGAATTTTAATTGTTGGATGATATCCGGGAGAATGTGATTACGAGAGCGGTAATTATTTTGCTTATCGTTTAGTAGAATATCTCAATGAAGTTACTAAAACTGTAGGAATAAATCCGAAGAGAATAAAAATGGAATTTTGTAGTTCAGCAGAGGGTGCAAAATTCCAGAAAGTAGCAACAGAATTCGATAAATTAATTCGAGAACTAGGTCCGAGTCCTTTACGAAAAAAAAGCGATGCACAAGAAAAAGCTAAAGCGAAAGTTAAAGCTTAAAAAATTAATGTGTTTACTGATGAGGCTGAGTTAAAAAAATGAGAACTCATGCTGAAGAAATGGGATGCACCATATGACACATAAAATAGTTTTTAAAAATTTAATAGAAATTGGAAAAATTTAAAAAAAATAAGAATTTGTAATTAATTTTTAGAGTATTTTAGAGTTGGAAATACATGGATGCAATGGAAGAATACCTAATTAAGAGTGAAGATTTTTCTAAAATCTTAGCCACTTTACTGAAAGAAAAAGTCGTTGATAAAATCATTAGCGCTCAATTGAGAGTTGATAAAAAATCTGGAAATATAGATAGATTTACTGTTCAACCAAAATTAGTGGAGAAAGAAGCAGATCTTTCAGATTTCCCATTATTCCCTCTAATTGCTTTTGGTTACGCAAGAACAGATTCGGCGTCAAAATATCTTCATAAATCTGTAGCAGGTGCAATGAACGAGAAAGTAGGGCTTATAGCATGTCCCTGTGATACACGAGCATTGATTGAACTGGCTAAAATCAGACAAGTAAATCTAGATAACCTCTTTATCATTGGTATAGAAGATAGAGGAATGCTTCCGAAAGCAGGACGAGAAATGAGAAAAATTAAGGATGTTGAACCGACTAAAATCGTCAAAGAAAAAGTTGGAGACAACGGTTTAATTGTTAAATTGGATGATGGAAGCACAAGAGAACTTAAACTAACTGTTGCCGAAAATTGTCTTCGATGTTTTCGTAAAATTCCTGTTGTTGCGGATTTAACTGTAAGTGATCTTGGTGTACCGATTGATTCAGAAGAAATCATTCTTAAAGTGTACTCTGATAAAGGAAACGATATTTTAGAAAAATCAGGAATAGCTAAGAATAATCTTCCTGAAAATGTAAAGAAAGAACATACCGAAAAATTTGCCGAAATTATCGAAAAAGCAAAAGAAAAGAGAGCAAAAGATTTAGAAGAATGGGATAAACTCCCACAGGATGAAAAAGTGGCAGAACTGCTAAAATGTACTATGTGTAATACGTGTATTCGAGGCTGTCCTGTTTGCTACTGCGTAGATTGCATATTAATGAAAAAGAGAAAAGAAAAAACAATAGATAAAGTAACGTATCAACTAACACGGATTGCACATGATGCCGATCGATGTGTGGAGTGTGGGAACTGTGATAACAATTGTCCACAGAATTTACCCCTTTCACTTTACTTCCAATCTCTCAATGATTCATTCAAAGAGAAATTCGGCTATGAAGCAGGTATGTCTCTTGATGATATTCCATTCCGAAGTGCAAAAGCAATTTCGGAAATGGAATTAGAAAAGGCTTAAACTTAATTTTTTTATATTTTATTATTTTATCTTTTTGAAATTTAAGATTTAGAGCATATCTATATTTTTTATATATAATGGAAGGTTATTATTTTTTCAATCATTTTCCGCAATCATGACATCAGATTTAACAAATAATTTAATTGAGCTTGAACGTGAAAAAGTATTATCTGAAGTAAAAGAACGCCTTAATCAGAACGAAGATCCAATGAAGATATTCGAAGAGTGTAAGCAAGGTATGGAATTGGTAGGCGAGAAATACAAAAAAAAAGAATATTTTCTTGCGGAATTAATGCTCTCTGGTGATCTCTTCAGAGAGGCAATGGAACTTATCGAGCCTTATTTAGGGGAAAAAAAAGTAGAGGGAGATATTAAAGGTAAAATACTACTTGCTACAATTCAGGGAGATATTCATGATTTAGGCAAGAATATCCTCGCTACTCTTCTTAAATTAGAAGGTTTTAAGGTTTATGATTTAGGTGTAGATGTCAATCCAGATATTATAGTTGAGAAAGTAAAAGAAATTCAACCCGATTTTCTTGGGTTTTCATCTCTTCTTACCATAACCTTTGATCCAATGAAAGAGGTAATTGATAAATTGAAAGAAGTAGGATTACGCGATAAATTGAAGATATTGGTAGGTGGAGGAATCACAACCCCACTTGTGAAAGATTACACTGGAGCAGATTTTCAAACGATAGATGCCATGGAAGGTGTTCAATATTGTTTGGAGATAATTAGAACAAGAATCGTAGTTAAAGCACGGGGAGGAATTTAAAAATGAAAGAAGAATATATGACCCCACAAGAGAGAATGAATGCAGCTATAAATCTAAAAAAGCCAGATCGGGTACCAATTGCTCCTATTATAGGCATGGACTTACCTGCGACATATTATGGATTAAATATCGCAGAATTGCATAGAGAACCTATAAAAGCTGTTGAGGCAATGGTTAAATTTTTTGATGAGTTTGGAGGTTGGGATGGATACTCTACACTTCCCCTTGTTAAAATAGGGTACATCTTAGGAGGATTAAAATTTAAAGCACCGGGACAAGAATTGCCCGATGCCCCGGGTTATTATGGACAGTTTGATGAAGGAGAGTGGATGAAAGTAGAAGATTATAAGACAATTGCGGATATTGGCTGGGGTAAATTTGTCGCAAATGAGTATATCTATCGGATCAGTGATTGGACTCCTGAAGATGTGGAAGAAAATAGAAAAAAATATTTTCAGTTCGCTCTGAAAGGTGGTGAAGAATACACTATAAAAAGAAAAATGGGAATGAGAACGGGAGCTAATCGTGTTCATCCTTTTTTCCTTCTTTCTCTAAATCGGTCACTGCTTAAATTCACCCAAGATCTCTATTATAGACCTGAATTAGTCGAAGCAGCACTCGAAACTATGACAGATGGTTTAATAAAAAGCACCATAGCACAATGCAAAGGTAATGGTGGTAATGTAGTTTTTGTGCCTGAAGAGAGAGCAGAAGGTGCTATTTATCCCTTGAAAATTTTTGAGCGATTCTGGTGGCCCTATACGAAAAGAATAGTAGAAAGTTTATACGATGAAGGAATTATAACTTGGCTTCATCTTGACCAATGCTGGGATTTAAATATCCCTTATTTTAAGGAATTACCAAGAGCATCATGCATAATTGACCTTGACGGTCTTACAGATATATTCAGAGCTAAAGAAATCCTTAAAGATCATTTATGCCTTATGAGTGATGTTAGTGGTTCTTTATTTTCTATTGGAAGCGAAAAACAAGTCGAGGATTACGTTAAAAAACTTATTGACAAACTTGGGGTCGATGGAGGGCATATTTTATCATCTGGTTGCGAAGTACCTCCCAATTGTAGACCAGAAAACTTCAGAACTTTTCTTAAAACAGGTAAAACTTATCAATTATCAAGGGAATAATACTTTTTATATCTATTCATCTTTAAATTGGTTTAACTCTTAGACTGTTCACATTTTTTCTTTTCCTTTATTAATTGCTCTTATCAATTGTTTCACTTCATAGGAGTCTGGATATCTCTCAAGGATTTTTTGACAACATTCTAGCGCTAGATCAAATTCTTTTAGTTCTCTATATACAAGAGCTAAATTATACCAGGTTTCAAACTTATCAGGCTTTATTTCCAGAGCTTTCTTCCAAGATTCAATCGCTTTAGAAGTTTCACCTTTTCCGGAATACGCAGTAGCCATATTATTCCAACCTTCATGATCCTCTGGATTTAATTCTACTACCTTTTTATAGCAATCTATTGCTCGATCGTAATCTGCATGTTCTCTGTAAGCATTGCCCATATTGTATAATACATCAATATCATCTGGCTTGAGTTCCAACGCTTTATTCCAGCACTCTAATGCACGATCAAGATCTTCCTTTCCTATGTCATAAGCATTACCTAGATTATACCATGCTTCAAAATGCTCGGGATTGAGCTCTACAGTTTTTTGCCAACACTCAATCGCTCCATCATCATCAGATTTCTCTCCGCAGATTAACCCCTTTTGATAAAACTCCTCAGCCTCTAATATTTTCTTGCTTTTTTGATCCTTATTTTTCTCTGACATTATTCTTAATGCTAATTTATTTGAATTTAATAGTTTTACTATATTTAAGCTTCTTTATTTTTTCATATTGTTTTGATGTAAGCTTAAACTCAATTTTTTTATATTTTTTTATACATATTTCATCTAATTATAATAATCTCTATCGTTCATTTAACAAGTAGATAAAAAAAGAAAAAGAAAAATCGAGATTGAACCTTTTTCAAATTAAATTAAGTTTTACGACCAGATCTCCTGATTGTTTTGAAAACTTGCGGTGTACATCTTTATTGGATCGTCTGTAATCTCAACATTTGGAATCTTTGCCCCAGCTAAGTTAGTAAATTCTGCTGGTACGTAAAGAATAAAATTCAAGGGCTTAACCTCTCCTTTTGCCACATCAGAAATATACCTGTTAACAGCTTGGAGATCTGGTTGAATGGGACCCGCATATTGTCCTCCATTTTGAGTTAAGTCAGCGTAAAATAGAGCATTACTATAAAGGCTTGGGAAAGCGATTGAAAACGGAAATTCGAAACCATATATTAAGTTGCCAGTTTGAACATACTGTGCAATTTTAAAACTTGGCCATTTCCCTTTACCATACATAACCCCTGGAGAGAAAGGATCAGGAATCTCCATAGGCAATTGAGAAATTGCAAAGGCGATGCTACAAGCGCCTGTAAGTGATCTCGCCTCCATTATATTGTGATTATATGGATTATTCTGTTTATCTCTGTATCTATACATCGAACTCATCAGTTTAAAGTATCCCTTTAGAGAACTCAATCTGTCTTTACCTGCTGAAGAAACCATGATTGCCGCTAGATGAAGAACAAAAGTCGTTGCTCCATTTTTACCAAATTCCTCATAAGTGACCACGCCATCATTATTCTCATCAAAATATCGAAGAAATTCTTCCTTTAAATTTGTTCCCTCCAATTCATCTACAGCAGTTAAATAATTGAACATTGTATGTTGTAGATCCCAGGGAAGTTTATACATATCATAAAAAAGGGTTTTGGTTATTATATCTGAAAAATTCTCGTTTTTTACCGAACCTAAATGTCCTTTTAAGGATATTATTGGTGAATTGGTTAAAACATCATGACCATTGACATAGTAACTCATTTGCCCTAAGCCTCTTTTTTCTGCGCGTTCAAATGTAACATCTCGAGCCAGTGGGCAATCATATCCTTCCGATGATATGATATTATTTCCATCCCTTATTGGTATGGGGACTCTCTGAGGAAAACCGTCGGCAGTTCCACCCTCTAATTTAACCTCAAGGGAATCTTTGAGCGGGACATTGGAAAACATGTACCGAGCGCACAGGAGATCGGTTGCTACTGGATCCAAACCCGCAAAAACTATACCTTCTGCGGTTTTTAAACCACCCCCTTGATGATCAACATTAATTGCTTCAATACCATCAACTATATGAAACATTAAAATGCCTTGATTGCTTACAGCTTTAATTATATCGATCATTGTGGCTATAATTCCACCAGTTTTTTTTATGATATAATTACCTTCAGCGTCTCTCTTGGGTAGTGAACTTGCCCAATCTATTTCAGAAACCCAAACTTGGTGTGGAATAGTTGATTTCATGCCAACGATAGTGGTATCGTGGGGTCCAGCGTAATCCCATTTATAATCCCCCTTACTTGCATATTGCATTGGATAAAGACCTATACCTAAGTTTTTTATGATATTCGTGAATAGAGCAATGGCATGAACTTTAAATTTAGGGACATTTATTAAAACGCATCCGGGATAAGCTTTCATGTCCTCTGGATCATCTGGATCACCACCAGTTATAACTTTATGAAGTGTAATTGATTTGTAGTTCACTCCGTCTGGTATCTCGCATTCCCTCCCCTTATCTGGATCGTCATAAATTCGGTTCAAGTCATATACCATCAATTTATCAGAAACCTCTCCTGGAGGTAAATAAATGCCGCTAATGCTCTCTTCATGCCCATTAAATGGATTTTCACTCTCACCTTCTTTTAATGATTCAAAAAGATATTTGCGCACAAAATAAAAACCCCAACCACCATAAAAATCACCTGATTTTCCTTCGAGAACTGCTTCAGGAGTAATTTCTTTCTCCTCTGGATTAATCCTTGAAAACCCGCTAGCTGCTGAAGTGACTGCAGTGGCAGCCTCGCCGAGTGTCATCTTGTAATAACTTATTCCAGCCTTTTCATGAAACCATCTCATCAAGGCAGCGATGAATGCCCATTCCGTACAAGCATTGCTACCGAGAGAAGGTCCATGAGTTATTGGATCTATACATGTAGGACCTACTGTATTAGGTTTAAATAAAATTTTTTGACCCTTTCCTACTTTTTCATTTATCTGAAGGATAAAAGAAGTCGACTGCTCCAAGGAATTTAGAGCATGATCTAGATTAATATAGGTATAATCGATTTTGTTTTTTATCCGATTCCAACTATCCTGATCAGAATCATTTATATATTTCTGTAGCATTTCACCAATACCAGCATACGATTGGCTGACATCCATCCTAACAACCCCAACTGGGGAACCAGAAGAATCGCTCTCCTGTCTTCCCAAGGGGGAATCAAAACTTAACGTTTTTTGATCATTCATAGTGGAATTCTCCTATAATATTTGGATTATTTTATACATAAATTATCAATCATTCTAACTGATATATAAATATTTGGTAAATCTTAAGAGTTTTCTATTTCAGAATCAGAAGAAATGAATTCATTTTTGAAATTCTTCCGGAATTTGAACAGCAAACTTACATAGTAATCCTCCCGTAAGAGGTGTCTCAATTGGCTCTACATTGGTTGGCTGATCAAATATTATATCCCAGTATTTCTTAGTATATCCTGCACTGCAATGACAGAAGTGTGAAAAAAGCTCTTTCTCAGTACTATTTTTAATTGCACCTCGTATCCAAGGACAATAACAACTATAAAAGCCTTTCATTTTTTTATCTTTTGCTTGTAAATGTCTTTTTGTTTGATAAGGCATTTTCGCTGTAATTATTTTATCTCCTTCTCTTATTCCAGGAGAAATTGTAGGAGTATTTTTTACAAAATCTACTACTTCTTCATCAATATATTGTGCAAATTCCAGAGTAAAAATTAAATATGATAAAATTAAAATTTTATATTAGCAAGGAATTCAATTTGAAATTCATTAGGTTTGTTAGATTATGTCAATGCATCTCCTTGAAAAGAAAATAGTAAAAAATAACATTTTCTTTGTGATCCCAAGTTGGGGTGATTTACTAGGTTACCCCACATTCGGAAATTATGCTAATCATAATATTTCGAAAATTTCTCAAGATCTTGTTATTTTTTTAGGTGGTACTGAATGTGCCCTTTCTACAGAAAGAGGAACGCTTTACTTCCTATTTGGGTTGGGATACTACTATGTAAAGTTTGAATTACAATCTAGAAGATATATTACAGACAATCGACAATTAACAGGTTTGATTTTACCTGATTTTGTCTATGATCATTTAGCAACCTCAAAAAACATTACTTTAGAAAATGATCGAGATGTCATAATCGGTGAAAAATTATTCAAATTACCAATAGATATGTCGTTCAAATCAGAAAATAAAATAACCTTTATACAAGGCACTCTAATGAGAAACCTATTCATTCCCTATAAAGACATCTTTTTAGAGTTTATGGAAACAATTCGTGATCCACAATCTTTTCAATTAAATAGAAGTGGACACATGTTGTTAAGTACTCATTGGGATTTCTACAACAAAATATTGATTTCAGGAGATATGGAATACGAACCTAAAACAGCCTATTTAAATTCTACTGCTGGGCTTTTTGGAATTAATTTTGGGGCAGATAAAATTTTAAATGAGAATTTCACCCTTTCCGAATTGAAAAAGATTAAAGAATCCATTATAAAATTGAAAATTCTCTTTTCTTCGATTCATTATGATCCTATGTTTCTCTTTTCAATAATTGAAAATTCATCCCCTTTACTTAGAACATCTAAACCATTTTCTTTTAATCTTGGGGATGATCGAACGGATAAAAAAATGCCAAAAGAATCAATTTTCATCTCTGCTGAAAGTAGAATGAATTCTTTTAAAGACTGGCCAACACAACTTAAAAGACAAACAAGAGAACAATTGGAAAGCAGTAATATCCAGGAAAAAACCAGACTTTATCAACCTGATAAAAAAGAAATGCTTGAAAAACCGGAAGTCTTGAAATTTCAAAAAAAGGAAGAAGAATTTGAACTTAGAACCATGAAACGCCCTTTTGTAGAAATTAAACCTCTTCCATACATACCACATGATAATGCCTTAGAAATTCTTATGACATTAAAAAAGATTGTTGAAGAAAATTATGACATAACTACAATTGGAAAAGCATTTGATATAGCAAGAAATAATATCAAAAAGAAAATACTTCACGAAAATTATTTGTGGGATCTTAGTAAATACACTAATATTTATGAACGATCAGAACCTAATTTAGGATTGAGTTCCAAAGAAAAGACTGAACTTCTTGAAGACATTGATAAA
>JAHQWI010000173.1 GCA_029856085.1 Promethearchaeia archaeon
GATTCAAGCATGTTTAGATAACCAAGAAATTCCCGTTAGATCATCCTATAAAGGTTGGAAAAACAAATTATTCTGGGGACAAAATTTAGAAGTTTTATGCCACTTGTTAAATGAATTTGAAAATAAAATTGATTTAATTTACGTAGATCCCCCTTTTTTTTCTGGTGTTAATTATAAAATTGAAATTACAGAAAAAAACGAAAGTTTTGATTCAATTGCTTATTATGATCACTGGAATAAGGATTTAGATTCATATTTGCAAATGTTTTACCAGAGGATAACCTTGTTTAGAAAATTATTATCAAACACAGGGTTATTGTTTATTCATCTAGATTGGCATGCGAGTCATTATATAAGATTGATACTAGATGAGGTTTTTGGAGAAAATAATTTTGTAAATAATATAATATGGTATTACTATAATAAATATTCTGCAGGGAAAAAAAACTTACCACGCGCACATGATAACATCTTGGTATATTCCAAATCGGATAATTACACTTTTAATGAAATCAGAGTCCCTCGTAAGAAACCAAGGAAGCAGTTAATGAGGATTAATGTTAATGGTGTATTGAAAAATTTAAAAGATGAGAATGGACATGTACGATATCGTATTGTCAAAGATAAAAAATTAGATGATGTCTGGAAGATCCCTTGTTTACAACCTGCTTCAAAAGAATGGACAGGATTCCCCACACAAAAGCATCATTCTTTACTTGAGAGATTAATAAAGCTTGGATCTAATAAGGGAGATTTAGTTGCTGACTTTTTTTGTGGATCAGGCACTACTCTTTTAGCCGCAGAAAAGTTAAAAAGAAGATGGATTGGATGCGACATTTCTGAATATTCAATATATTTAACTCGGAAACGTATCTTAAATTACCATAATGATAGTCAAATTTCTTATCCATTTGATTTATTAACTCATATGAATGACGAGAGAAGTAAACTTATCGATTCAGGATTTTTCCAAAAGGATCTTTCAATAAAAAGAAAAAAATAAATTTTAAATATTCTTATTATGAAATTCTACGTTATAATTAAGATATTTTGAAATAGCTTCATAGACAATATCACCAACTTCATTTAAAGTTGATGCCACATGATGAGCGAATCCTCCTAAACATAGAGATTTCAATAAAAATTGTAAATTGGGGATCTCAACTACTCCGTATCCTCCAAAGGTGTTTAGAGAATCCTCAGTATATTTCCCTTCTGCTATGATGGCTTTAATATCACCATATAAGTCATCTGTTTCAATCCTTAATAATGTACAAGGTTTGGTTTTAATACGACCTTGAATTGCTCCAAAACTTACCTCTCCACCTTTTTGATCAGAGATTATTGGATGAATAGTCATTTGCGTATCTTGAAAAAAAGATTTTGGTAAATTACTGCAGTGGAATAGAACCATTTTATTAGGATCATCTCCATAATTATTATTCCAATCTAAAATTGCTGAGGGCGTTTCAGAAGCCACTTGTAATATTAACATACTTATTAATCCCGAGATATCGACTTCACACGCCGCTGGAATAAGTCCTTCGCTAAACATACTCATGACAGCACATGGGACGATCCCAAAGTTATCTTGTATTGAAGGCCAGCACTGAAAAGCAAATCCATCTAAGTCATTTGTTTTTACCCAATTTTCAATAACAACCGCTAATTTTGCGAGTTTAAGAATACCATCTTCTGGAAATGAAGAGGTAGAGGTATAATTCTTTATAAAATCAATCTTATCTTTTACTTTTGGATCGTTATCCTTTAATTCTTCAATTAATCCAAAAATCTCAGATAAATCTATTGGTTCTACACTTATCCCGTTAAATTCCAAAATTTTTTCACTATATCTAACAGTCTCAAATGCATTGGGTCTTGTGCCAATTTGACCCAACCTCGCATTCCTAAGCTTGTTCACAATCTTGCATATTTTTTCAAATCGGTGAAGATCATCTTTGAAAATATCCGATTTTATTACGCAAGTGTGATATTTTGTTAGAGTAAATGGAATTCCATGTTGATATAATACGCTTGTAACAGAAATTTTTCCACAAAACGCATCTCTTCGATGTTCTCGATCCATCTTACTAATCTCATCTGAACATGCTTGAATTAAAACAGGAACATTAAGATTTGCCAATTTTAAGGTATTGGCTACGGCTTTCTCGTCACCAAAATTAGGTAAGACCACCAATATTCCAATTATTTTGTCATTATTTAATTTAAATAACTCAGCACATTTCTTTGCATCTTCATAAGTTTCTACAACTCCAAATTTTGTATCCTCTTTATTCAAGATAACATAATCATAATTTAACTCCTTTAAAACATCTGTAATTGAGGTTCTTCCTTCAGTAGCAAGGTGATCAGGAAAAACATCACGATTTCCAACAATTATCCCAAATGTAGCTCTTTCAATTTCTTTATTAAGAAAGGACATCTTTTATCTCCCAAAAGTAATTTTTAACAAATTTAATTATAGTGAGTTAATTAAAGAATTTAAAATTAAAATATTAATTTATTAATGGGTTTATGAGTTTAAAAACAAGGATTCTTAATAGAATAAAAGAACTTTGGAAACATAAAATTTTTCGTTATGCTCTAATCCTTCATAGTTTTTACTTTTTACTTTCAATTGTCTTATTTTTTTTACTTTACAAGGAAAAAAATGATTTCATAATTTTTTATAACGTTGGAGATATATTTCTTAATGATATCGAAAATTTGTATAATCAAACGAATTATTTATGGGATTTTAGATATTTCCCTTTATCAGCACTCTTTTTCATACCCTATTCAATTTTAAGTTTTGAATCAGCATTCGTGATATTTAATATTCTTAACGTTTTACTTAACGTTTTGATTTGTATAATCTTATATAAGATTATTTTATTAGTTAGGAATAAAGATCATGAAAATGACGATAAAAGAGTCATATTATATGTATGTATATATTTAATGGGTCTACCCCATATATTGAATTATATCTATGGACAAATTAACCTATATATTACACTATTTATTTTAGTATCACTTTACATTTTTCTAAAATATGAAGAACTTAAATGGCAATTAATAGGAAGCTTAATCTTAGGAATAGGCATAATAATTAAACCTACTGCTTTTTTCTTAATTCCATTTTTGATTATATTGAAATTTGATTTAGAAAATAAAAAAATTAAATTCGATTTTTCTATGACTTTGATAAGGTTGATAGGTGTTATTTTGCCGGTATTATTAAATTTTATTCTCTTTTTTATTTATCCTCCTTTATGGAAAGGATTTTTAGACACAAACTTCACAGGAAGCAACCCTGTTGCTTTAAATTTTTCTTTTAGTATTACTAAACTAATAACTAATTTCTGTTATTTTTATAATATTCCTTTTAATCAACTTTATATATTGGTTGGAGTAGTTTGTATAGTAGGAGGTTTAGGGTTCATCATTTTTATGATTAGGAGATTTGAAGAAGATTCAATAATTTACGGCTTTGCATTTGGGATTACTATTATGCTTCTTGCGTACTATGATTCATGGGACCACCACCTCTTGAATTTAACTCCAATTTTAATTATTATAATATTTAATCTTCCTAGGCATTCAGAAATTACAAACTCTATCAAACCAAGTTTATTTTTCTTTAGTTTTTTTGACCTCGCTTTTGTAGGAATTTGGTATCTTATCTACCCGTTATTCCCATATAATTTTGAAGGAACTTTCTTCCTATTAATCGTATTTTACGCCGTTTTTAAGTGTTGTTTAAAAAATAAAAGGTATCAGTTAGTGGAGGACTAAAAAATTGAAGCACAGACTAATTCTATTTGGTTTTGTTATTCTTTCTCTTGTATTTAGTGGAATGATTTTACCTGCAAATGCGATTAGTTATAAAATGGGAGTCAATGAGAATGATGAATTAATATGGAAATGTAAAGTTTGTAATGAAGCTGAAATGAACCTCATTTTTGGGCCTGGTTGGGATAATTCAGTAATTTTTCAAAATTTAAGTAAAGGAACCATGATGAAATGGGAAATAAATACAGTTGAAGTAAATGAAACAGTGAATAAAATTGAATTTAGTATTTGGTTCTGGACCCAAAATAAAAATTGGGGTATTAAAGATAATGATTCTCAGATCACATATCTCAATAATCCAAAGGATTACACTGAAGAGTTAAACTTTTCAAAATATGATTCATTTGTCCCATTCTTGTTTCCCATTCCAGTAGGCGAATACATGGGAGGTTTAAATTTAAGCGCATGGTATGATGTAGATAATAGGGTCTTGCCAACGCTAAATGTAGATATCTCTAAGGATGCTATTGGACCTGGTTATCCTAATAAAGGTATTGAGATTATAGCAATTTACAATGATGAAGGGATCCTAAGCTCATATAAGCTTTATATTAAAGGAAATGTAGTAATTGTTGATATTGCTCTCGATTTTTTACCTTTTTATGTGATCCCAACATTAATAATTTTATTCTCAGTTTTATCTCTTGGAGTAATTGTATATATTATTAAAAAATATAAATCCATTAGCCTATCAAAACCGAATTTAAAATGAAGTTGCATAAATTTTTGTTTAAATTAAAAGAAAGATTTAGAGAACTCTGGAATTATAAAGTATTTAAGTATGCTGTCATCATTCATGGGGGATATTTTATATTCTCGCTAATTTTAACACTTATTTTCTTTCGAGATCGGAATGATTTCCGGGTTTACTATGATGTAGGAGGAGTTGTACTAAAAAATATCAATGGTCTTTATACTACGCCATACAATTGGCCTTTTAGGTATTTACCAATAGCTTCATTGTTTTTTGTACCTTTTAATTTGATGGGTTTTGATTTAGGTTTTATTGTATTCAATTCTCTAAATTTAATTCTCAACATCTTGATATGTGTTGTTCTTTACAAAATCATAATTTTTATCAGAGCGGAAGATCATGAAAAAGAGGAAAAAAGAGTTGTACTCTATATTAGCATATATTTAATGAGTTTACCAAATTTTTTTAATTACATATTAGGTCAAATTAATTTGTTTGTTACTCTACTGATTTTACTATCTTTGTATATTTATCTAAAATACAATGGGATAAAATGGGAATTAATGGCAAGTGTCATTCTAGGAATAAGCATATTAATAAAACCAATAACGATTTTTATGATTCCTTTCGTACTTATCATTCATTATGATTTAATAAAGAGAAAATTGAAATTTGATATTTTTCATAGCTTTATTAGATTGATTGGAATAGTACTACCTTTATCTCTCAATCTTATAATGTTTTTAATACTACCAAATTTATTAGATGGATTTATCGAAGCTAACTTTACGAGCTCAGAACCTTCACAAATAAATCACTCCTTTAGCATAACAAAGCTCATCATCAACTTCTTATATTTCGTTGGATTTACGGAAGATCAGGTACTACTGCTTCAAATGCCTCTATTTCTTTTTATCGCAATTATTTTTATCTTTATAGCTTTCACTTCATTTTTAATTAGAAGAACGGTTAAGCATTCTATAATATATGGTTATTGTTTTGGGATTTCAATTATGTTCCTTTGTTATTTTGATTCATGGGATCATCATTTACTAAATTTAACACCATTGTTGATAATAATAATATTTAATTTACCAAGACAATCCAACTTAACTAAAAATTTTATCAAACCGAGTCTATTCTTTTTGAGTTTTTTTGATCTCGCATTTATGGGTCTTTTTTTTATAACAGAAGGTTTTTTCCCCTTCAATTTTGGAAGTACAATTTTCCTTATTTTTATCTTTTATGTATTAGTAAAATACAGCATTACAAAAAATAATCAACTTTAGCTCATTATAACCATGGAAATAATTCCTGCTATAGATGTTAGTAATGGAAAGTGTGTGCGTTTATATCAAGGGTTAAAAGGAACTGAAAAAATATATTATGAGGATCCTTTTGAAGCAATCGAATTTTGGATTAATAAGGGAGCAAACCGAATCCATTTTATAGATTTAGATGGCGCATGGGGATCTGACATTAATAAAATGTTATTTAAAAATATAATTAAGAAGGCATCTAACAAATTAAAGATTCAGGTTGGAGGAGGAATAAGAGATATTGAATCGGCACTAGAACTAATCAAAATTGGAGTAGATCGCATAATTTTAGGAACAATTGCCATAAAGGATCCAAAAATAATACAGAAATTAGTGAAAATGATTGGCTCTAATAAAATAATTATTGCAATAGATTACCATAGTGAAAAAATTGCTATTCAAGGATGGACAAAACTCTCAAATAAAAATCCGTTCTCATTTGGAAAAGAGATTGAGAAAATGGGGGTAAGATTCATTCTATTTTCATCAATTAAAGCAGATGGGACTTTATCTGGTCCCGATTTTCAAAATATACGGAAAATGATAAAAACAGTAAAAAAAGCTTCAATATATGTAGCAGGAGGGATTCGAAACACTGATGATCTTGATGAATTAAAGGAAATTGGTGTTAAAGGAGTTGTAATTGGAAAAGCTTTTTATGAGCAGACGGTCCCATTTTCCATAATCAAAAATTCTAAATATGATGATGAAGATATATTTAAAAAAGACTAAGAATTAGAAAAAAATTATTTTTAGAATTCCAAAAAGAAATATATTATCAAAAAATGTTTGAAGAATTTTATTTACCGCCATTATTGGTTGTTTTCGCACCAGCGTTTACTTTAGGGATTCTTCATACTGCAATTCCATGTGAAGATAAAGCTATCTTCTTTTTTTGGTCATTTGGTATTTCTAAAACCCCGTTAAGGAGTATTTTAATTCTAGTTCTTTATGGTTTAGGGTTAATTTCTTCTAATCTGATAATTGCTTTTATTACAGTATTTATAAGTATTCTTCCCCAAATATTTATCCCGCATATTATTCCTGATGATTTTACTATTAATTTTTTTGGAGCTGTTGTTTCTATGTTTGCTGGCATAATTATGTTGTTCTTTATAACAAGAAGAAAATATATACCACATTCAAAGTATAAAGATGAATTAAGCGAGTTGAATTGGGAAAAAAAGAAAACACCATATCTTTTTGGCATTTTAGCAGGTTTTGCTCCATGTATTTTTGAATTACTTATATATTCTCAATGTTTACAATATTCACTCAGTGGTATTTTTATTGATGGTATTTTTATTGTATTCTATTTTTCTTTGGGAACATTTGTGGGACTTTTTCCACTGGCTTTGGCATACCATGGAACGTCTCAAATTTTAAAAGCAAGAGAACCTAAAACTAATTGGACATTACTCATTATGATATTGATAATAATATTATTTAATACAGCCGTAATGATTTTATCATTTTTACATATACGCGTTTTTCCAGAGGTTTCTTTTTAATGATTCTGTCAACAACTTATAAGAATTTAATGAAAAAGTTAATTATCTTTTAATTATTCATATTATTAGAAATTACTAAAATTTGGTCTATTAAAATATTTTAAGCTGTATTTTTTTATAATAATATAACTTCATAAATTTAAATATAAAAAAAAACTATGCATTGTTGGTTTTGTGAGAGTTCAGATATCGATTTTACATGCGAAAAATGTAAATCTAGTTTTTGTATTAATCATATTGCGACTACCGAAATTCATGAGTGTAAAAAACATAATATTATTTACTCAAAAGCAAAGGCTTCAGAAAGGAATTTTAAGTGTACTATAGTTGAAGATAGTGAATGCCCTATATGTAAATCTCTTTTAAGATTAGAAAGATTGTCTTCAGGTCAATATTATCTAGAATGTACAAATCCTCAATGCCCAGATTCGTGGAATTCTTATTTAAAAACCCCTGGAATATTCTTTCCCACAAAGGAAAAATTAGCAAGAGAAGCATTACGATATAATCTTATTAAAGGAAACAAATTAACTTTATGTAGTAAGAAATTAAGACATATAATAGGAAAAGAAATTTGTCCTAATTGTTTTTTAGACTTATTAAGAAGGGCACCTCTCACTAATTTTTCAACTATAATAAATTCTTTTAATATATCTGCAGAACAGATGATTAAATTCATAAACAAGTATATGGATGAAGAAAGAATATACGGAATAGTTGATCAAAAGAATCAAATGTTCTATTATATTTCCCCAGAAATGAGGGAAAAATTATTATCTATGTTTCATGATAAAGGGATTATCAAAGTTGATGATTTAACTGTAATGTTAGATATGAGTGGTGAACTTGCTCGTAAGGTTATATACATGTTAATCAATCAATTCCAAATAAAAGGGTCATTTTCACAAGATAAAAATATTTATTATACTCAGAAGTACATTTTAGATAATTTAATAAACGAGATTAAGAAAAAAGGTCGTGTATCATTAAAAACCTTAGCAAATAATTTAAACCTTCCAAAAGAACTTGTAAAATCTTTCTGTGTTAATTTAATGAGAGCAAAGGCGGTTAATGGTTATTTTGCTGATAGAGGGAATGAACTTATCACCATTGATCAAATTTTTAATGAAATTAAAGCCTATTCTAAAGAAATGGGATTATTTGAACTTAATAAACTTGCTATAAAACTAAAAATTGCTGTGGAATTAGCGAGAAAAAGTCTTCATGAATTAATTAAAACTGGTAAAATTAAAGGATTATTCACTCAAAGAAGAGAATTTATGACAAATAAATATATGGAGAAAAAAATTAAAGAAATCGCCAGAGCTTATAGAACTATGCCTTTAAGGGAACTTTCAAATAGATTGGGAGTGACTGAATCAAGCATAGAAGAAAATTTAGCACAGATTATTGCACGAGGTGATATTGATGGATATATTGATATGTCAAAAAGAAACTTTACAGCGTATTCTGTACCAATGGATGCAAAAATAAATGCTAAACCAACAGCTAAGAAACCTTTAGATGGCGGTAAAATCGAAGTTGTTCGTGATTATGACTTTATTGGGGGACAGTTACACTACAAAACGGCAATAAGAAATAATAGTTCCATGGCAATTAATTCGGTTAAAGTGATTCTCGATGTCCCTACAAGTTTTAACATAAAAAGCCCTCTAATTAATATACCTGTTATAGAAGCTAAGAATTCTCGTGGCGTTGATTTCTATTTAGAGCCTAAAGAATGTGGGATATCTAGCATTGGAGGTACAGTTATATATAAAACTGCTGATGGAACTAAACATACAACTCATATTAAGAAAAAAAATGTCCAAATAAAATGTCCACTTGTTGTTTCATGCTTATCAACAATCGAGGATGTTCAAATTTCAATTCAAGATTTACCTAATGATGCTCGAGCATTTTTAATAGCAGATCTAGATCCAAGATTAGCTTATAGAGCAGCAATTCGAACTTTAAAACGTTTTGAAGTAAGTACAGTGACATCACATGAGGGACAAGATGCAAAGGGAAAATATGAAGCAGAATCTTGGCATTGTAGTGAAGCAAAAGTCACTGGTGGTAGGATCATAATAAGACTTTATGTATCTGAATCAAATCAGTCATTAGAAGTAAGAGTTTGGTGTGGCCATGCTGGTCAGCTAACAGGGTTCCTTGCTAAAATTATAGAAATGTTATTTGAAGAGATTAATATTATTCGGAAGATTAAATCGGAAGAGCGTGAGAAAACAATTGATGTGATGGCAATCACCCAAAATTTAGCTGAAATCTCGGATTATTGTATGTTAAGATGGAAAGCTCAAAATATTCGAACTAAACTACATGATACATTTATCCGTGTAAGGAAAATTATCGGAGACAAAGAAGCTATTCTTGGGAGAATGGAATTTTGGCTTACCCGTTTAAACAAATATGGGAAGGATGATAAAATTTCGGATGAAGATGGAGACAAATTGCTAACAGATACTGAAAATTTTAGAAGTGTAATCGCGAGATCTATTAAATTATAAGCCATTTTACTTATAAAAAAAATTTATAAATCTTAATAACTATATTTATTATTAAAAACTACATTGCTCTTTAAATTTCAATCAATTATTAAAAAGTGTTAATATCGTGAGCCCAATAATTAGTATAAGCATAAACGAGAGCCTTAAAAAGTTCATTAATAAACTGGTTTCAAAAAATCAGTATGAGAATAAATCTAAATTAATCAGAGATGCATTATTGCGATTAATGTCAACAATAGATGTTTCTAGTATGGATCTTGCTAGCGAACTAGGTCCAATCCCCAAAAAGATTGTAGGAAATATGATTCTTATTGCCCCTAATGACTACTTAATACAGAAAAAACTAAATAGAATTGAAAGTGAATATAAAGAGCAAATAGTTAGTAAGAATGTTAATTTTGTGAATCAAAACTCTATTATATTTATGATTTTCGAGGGTCAGGTACAAGATTTCCAAAAACTTGTTGTTGAAATAAACAGTATAAAAGAGATTAAAAATTTTAGATATTTAATTGTTAATTAAGATCTCAATTCTTACTCAATACAAACTTAAAATCTTATTATTCACTAATAATTATAAGGTTATATCCATTTAGGTGATATTTTTATGGGAAAAAATAAATACGGGAAAGGATATCAAAAAAAAGCGAAAGCTTCAGAGGGTCAAAGATCAGGAAATAAGGGAGATCCAATCCGTGGTGGAAAAATTAAAGCAAGTCATATTTTAGTTGATAAATTTAGTAGAGCAAAAGAAATCAGTGAAGATTTAGAAGTGGGGGAAAAATTTGAAAGTTTGGCTCAACAATACTCTAATTGTCCAAGTAGAAAGAAAGGTGGAAACTTAGGTGAATTTTCAAAAGGAGATATGGTAGCTGAATTTTGGACTGCTTGCAGTAGATTGAAAGTAGGTGAGATTTCTCAGCCTGTAAAAACACAGTATGGATATCACATTATTAAACGAACAGGATAAAAGAAAAATGGAAATAGAAAAACCTATGATATAAGTTTATTATAGAAAATTCAACTTTGTTAATTCTTTTTAAATATTTAGCGTATAATCACTATATAGAAAAAAATCTAAAAAGTATGTTATAGCCCAGCACGGAATTTCGATTAACGATAAATTCGGTAATTATTCGAACCGTGGTCCAGGGGTTCAGGGCCCCCGATGCTTGACCTCTTTGCTATTGAGCAATAGTTATGCCCAATTCTACACTACTGGGCTACTTAAGATATTTTTCTAATTGTTATAATTTTATTTTTGTAAAAAATATTTGCTATTTGATAAAATCTTGATGATTAATCCTAAAGAACCAGTAAAATATAAGCAATTAACATTTCTTATTTTTTTGTCAAATAAGATAAATTTATTTACTAAGATCGATATTAATTTCTTGGATTACACAATACGATTTGGAGGATTCAAAAAGATATCAGTTTCAAAAACTATTTTTAAACCCCGTGAAATCGCGGCTACAAGCCGTTTTTCGGGAAACTGAAGAAAATTCCTGTAAACTGAAAAACTTTTTAACAATAATTCCTCCTTCCTATGTGTGATCCACCCTTTTTTAATTAAATAAACATGTGATATTAGTATAATATAATATCTACAAATTAAGAAGAATTAAATCCATTTAATCCAATTTACTATGAAATAATTCAAAAATTTCACTAAAATATTTATCAGACATGCCAGCGATATAATCTCTAACGATTAAAGTTAGTTTATCACTTTTTCTGAGAGGTTGAAAATAAGATCTATAATTTTGATCATCGATATATTCAATATGGTCTCTAAAAATGGGAGAATCATAATTATCCTCTTCTAAATCTTTCAAACATAAATCAAAAATTAGTTTAAACTTTTGCTTTAAGTTGTCTACAAAGGTTTTATCAGTTGAATTTTTTTTAAATAAGTCTCTCCTTGTATATATTTTTTCATAATTAAACGCTTTAAGCTCTTTTAATGCTTCAAAGATATTGTCAGAATAACCTATAACATCATTATCAAGGCTGTAGTTTAACAAATCTGTTATGAGAGTATTAATTATCTTAGCGTTCGTATCCCCTAATACTTCTTTGCAAAATTCAGGGATTTCTTTTCGACTTATAAGTTTTAACAAAATGGCATCTTCAATATCTCTACCAATATAGCTTATTGTATCAGCAAATCTTACTGCTATACCCTCATAAGACATTGGGATTCGATTTATTATATTTTTATTAAAGCAGTCTTCGTATTCTTTAAGATGATCTTCCCATTTTTTTCCATTTCGTTTAATAGGTTTTAATTTCTGCTCATTCACTTCACCATCATGACAAAGAATGCCATCTAGAACTTGTAAAGTCAAGTTAAGTCCCTTAGCAGGTTTTTCTGGAAATCTTCTTTCAAGATAAGAAAGCCATCTTATACCTTGGGCATTATGGCTAAATGTCCCCATATTATAATCTCTACTAAGTTCATTTAATAGTTCTTCTCCGAGGTGCCCGAATGGAGAGTGCCCTATATCATGCCCCAAAGCTATCGCTTCTATTAAATCAGTGTTTAATCTTAAAACACGACCGATCTGCCTACTGACCCTCGACACTAAAGTTACATGAAGAGATCTATGAGTGATATTGGCATTATTGATATCAAAGAAAACTTGAGATTTATCTATGTAACGACTAAAAGCTTTTGAATGTACAATTCTATCTACATCTCTAAAGAAAGGAGGTCTGATATCTTCACTTTCATCTTCATAATATCTAGTCGCTTCTGCATCTAATATCCCGTGAATTCCCACATTAACGTCTCTCTTCATCCTTGCTTGCAGTTGCTCAGTTGTTTTCTTATCCATTGCTTAATTTAACCCTTATAAGATTGTATTTAATATAAGATTAGTACGATCAAAATAAAGATTTATCTTATCTAAAAATTTCACTTGTGAGAATTTTTTTATTAGATTTTAACCAAATTTCATATCAATAGCATCATAGGGGCATGATTCTTTACATTTCAAGCAAAAATTGCACTCTCCTTTACCAGTAAAAAACTCAAAAGGTTCATCCAATATTCTTATTTGTTTTGGACATACTTTTTCACATATTCCACACTCGGACCTTCCTATACATCTTACAGGATTTCTTGTTAATTTTAAAAAGGAATATTCTGATACTGCTGAGGCAATAGCGGCAAAAGGGCAAAAGTATCTGCAATATACTCGTGGATACCATATTGATAAGACGATTATTATCAAATAAAAGAAAAAGATAATAAATGTCAACAAATTAGAGAATAAGGGTTGTATACTCCCTGTCTGAATCATATCTATAATCATATTCGGAAAGAATACAAAAATATATTCTGATAAGGAAAAAAAACCCATAGGTTTATCTCCAAACTCCCCTATATTTGCTCTATAATCTAAATAAAATTCATAATTAGTTGTCGCTGTAATTGCAAGAGGAAAAACTATAATTAAAATTAAAATTACAAACACATACTTAATTTTTAACAATGATTTATGAGTACTGATTTTTACTCTCTTTTTAGGTGCTGGAATAGCTGCACATGCATCTTGAATTGTCCCGATAGGGCAAACCCATCCACAAAAAACTCGATTAGTAAGTAATAGAATCATTATTAATACAGCAATTAAAAATATTGGAAAAATTCCTTCCACAATAAAATAAAAAATATACTCCATAATTCCAGCTCCACTTGAAATTGGATTTCTTGGGGAATTGATAATGGGAAGAACTTTTACAAGGCTATCTAAACTTAATAGATTTATCGAAAAAATTACTTCTAAGATAATATAATTAATTATGATGAAAGCAACAATCTGAACGACATGTCTAGATATAGTCGTTCGATGATTTTTTATTTTTAATAGAAAGCTTTTAATATTCAAAAATTACCACTAAACATTTATTTAAAGAAGTTAATTAATACTGTTTAAAAAAATTAATTCTTCTTTTAAGAAATGTTAAAAGGAGAAAAATAGCTATTTAAGCTAATTCTATGTAAATATTAGATTCCTTCTAATCCGCTAATTAAAAACTATGTTTATAAAAGATCTGTTCATTTCAGTAAAACAGTTTCCAAATTCACTGGACTTCTTGTTTGTTTCCTTAGTTTTTTATGTATCATCGTTGACAAGCTTACACATTTAGAAGCTTCTCCATGATTTACTATTATAGATTTAGGTCTTGGTTGAATTCGTCTTAAAAACTGAGAAATTTGACTACGTGAGGAATGTCCTGAAAACCCCTCAAGGGTAAAAGCTTTTAGGTTTATTTTTACAAGTTGGGTACGACCTTTCGCATTTACATAAGTAAACTCACGAAATCCCTTTTGTATCCTTGAGCCTAAAGTTCCATTAACTTGATAAGAAACGAAAATAAGCGAATTATTAGGGTCATTTGCCAATTCTCTTAAATATTGTACAGATGGTCCCCCTATAAGCATTCCACTTGTGGCCAAAATGATACAAGGTCCACCTTTTATAATATCCCGTCTTTCTTCTTGAGCAGAAACTGTCTCGAAATAGTCGCTCAAAAAAGGATTTTTCCCTTGATGCAAAATTTTCTCCCTTAAATCACTACTAAGAAAGTCCGGATTAGCTGTATGTATTGCTGTAGCTTCACTAATTAAACCATCGATAAAAATGGGCACTTGATCAATAAAACCCTTTGAGATGTATTCCTCAAGGACTATTAGCAGTTCTTGAGCACGTCCTACGGCGAGAACTGGAACTAAAACTTTTCCACCTCTTTTGAGAGTAGAATTTAAAATCTGTTTAAGTTCTCTCTCAGATTCTTGTCTACTTGGAATACGATCTTGAGGTCCGCCATATGTTGATTCTATTAATAAGCTTTCAACTCTAGGAAACTTAGCGGTTGCTTTTTCTAATAATCGAGTTTTTTGATATTTAAAATCACCTGTATAGACAAAATTATAATCTCCCTTACCAAAATGCAAATGAGTTATTGAAGATCCTAAAATATGACCTGAATTATGAAGTGTTAATTTAATATCAGGAGCAATATCAGTTACCTTTCCCCAAGAAAGTGGGATTGTATGAAGAACTGTTTGTTTAACATCTCTTTTAGAATACGGTAATGGTGATCCTTCCTTTTCACATATTTGAATAAAATCTAGTTGTAACATTGTAGATAAATTACGTGTAGGTAACGTACAATAAACTGGACCACGATACCCATATTTATAAAGAAATGGAACTAGTCCACAATGATCTAAATGTGCGTGTGAAATGATAACAGCATCAAGATCTCTTAAAGAAAATTCAGGGACATCAAAAAATGGAAATTTATCATTAGGATTCCCTACATTTAACCCTACATCTAATAATACACTACTATCTCGGGTCTGCATTAATATACAAGACCTTCCTACTTCACGAAAACCTCCTAATGCTGTTAATCTTATGTTTAAATCTTTGAATAGGGGGGGTCTATGAATTCTTTTTCCGATTTTTAATAATATATCTTTTTGAGTTTGTCTCTCTTTTGTAAGCATGCCCCTAATTAATTGAATAGTTCTAGATGCAAGTGGAGGAGTTCTAATAGTTTTAGGTTGCCAAAATGTATTCGATCTTATGTCCTTTAAGTTAACTCCTTTTTTACCAATTACAAGTCCAGGTTTTCCTGATTCAATGATTACCTCGCCGCGCGTGTGGTCAAATTCGATATAATTAATCTCAGCATCATCACTGACTAAATTTCTTATATATTCTTCAGTTTCAACGGGATCTTTACGTTTTTCTACATTCCAACGAAATACAACACGTTTTCTCATAGTTTTAGCTAAATCTTTTAATATTGTAGAGCTTTCGACAGCATCTACATCAGGATTCTCAGAATAAACAGCAATTTCCGGACCCTCAAATTCGATCTTATTAACTTTTATTTCTGGTGGAAGGTTTTTAACAATCTCATCTTTAATTCGTATCAGTTCTCCTTCGAAACTCATAATTCTTCATTTTTTCTTAATTAATTTTGTATTCTTACTAAATTAGTAAATTTAGAATTTGATTTCTTTCTCTTATTATTTGCTTTTAAGCAACTATCTCAGTATATTAAAATACCTATTAAATACACTCGAAATTTTATTTATTTATACGTTCTAATTTTTTGTAAACACTGTTTTGAATAAATAGAATATCTTTCTCTTACAATATAACTCAATTAAAGAAGAGAATAGTTTTTAGAATGAAATATTTCTAAATTTCTAAGATAGATATGAATTAATCAAATAAAAATATTATGATTATGAATTAATTAAATAGCTACAATTCATACAGTTATTTGCTAATAGGTAATCTTCTTATTATTAGTTAATTTTTTTTAAAAGCATTAATTGGAATAAATTATGGGAATGATAAAAATTGGTGCTCTCGCAAGCGGTTCTGGATCAAACTTTGAAAGTATTGTGCAATCATGTGAAACAGGAATTTTAAAAGGGAAAGCAATAATAGAGGTTTTGATTTGTAATAAAGCTGGAGCATATTCTATGGAACGCGCTAAAAATCACAATATTCCATACGTTTTAATAGAATCAGATAAACATAAGGGAACCAGAGAAGAATTTGACCAAAAGATGATTGAGATTTTCGATAAATATAAATGTAAGCTTATAATTTTAGTGGGATATATGCGATTTGTTTCACAAATGTTTATTGAACATTTTAAAGGAAATGTCATGAATATCCATCCTGCTTTATTGCCTTCCTTTAAAGGGATGCACGCACATGAAGATGCTTTGGTGTATGGAGTTAAAGTTTCAGGAGCTACTGTTCATTTTGTTGATCCAATGGAGGATCATGGACCGATAATTATTCAAAAATGTGTTCCTGTGTATGACACTGACACTAAGGAAACATTAGGGCCCAGAATCCTTGAGTGGGAGCATAAGATCTTTCCAAAAGCGATAGAACTTTTCTGTGATGGACGTTTGCATGTTGAAGGAAGGATGGTAAAAATTGATGGAGAAGTCAAATTATAAAGTTTACTCTAAAAATAAGGGAAATGATTTTAATGCGCTTTCTGACCCAACGGATTAAAATAGTTTTTAAACTGTTTTTAAAATGACGAAGATCTTGAGTAGCGAGAAATCATTTCCCTCCTTTTATTTGTTAAACTTAAAAGTAAGTAAACACTAAAGTTTTAATCGAATTAATTATAATCCTAAATAAATATTTAGATACTTTTACATTTGAGTATGCCTCGTAGAAAGGAAATCACGGAAATACTTAATTTAATGGAATTAACTAAGAATATTCGCAATACTGCTTTAGCGGGTCATATAGATCATGGAAAGACTACACTTTCAGATTCTTTACTAAGTGAAGCAGGTTTTTTATCATCAGATCTGGCAGGTGAAGCACGTGCTTTAGATTATCTTGAAGAAGAACAGCAACGCGGAATAACAATGAAATCTGCTAATATTTCATTATATTACGAGAAATCCCTTGAAGGTCATGAACCTTTTCTTATAAATTTAGTTGATACACCAGGTCATTTGGATTTTAGTGGAAAAGTAACTCGTGCGTTAAGGTTAGTTGATGGAGTTGTAGTAGTAGTGGATGCTGTTGAGGAAGTAATCACACAATCTGAAACTGTGATTAAACAAGCTTTACAAGAAGGTGTTAAACCTGTTCTTTTTATCAATAAAGTCGATCGTCTCATAAGAGAACTAAAGCTCTCTGATGAAGAAATCAAAAAAAAATATACCAGAATAATAAAATCCTTTAATACTTTAATTGAAAGATATGCGGATCCTCCTTTCAATAAGAAATGGAAAGTATCACCCCTAGCCGGAAATGTTGTTTTTGGCTCAGCTCTTCACAAATGGGCATTCACACTAAAGATTTATGAAGGAGGCATTTTAAAGTTTAAAGATATTAGAGCTAGATATAATAAGGAGACTTATACTAAAGAAAGCTATGCAGATTTAGCAGTCTATTATCCAATTCATAAGGCAATATTGGAAATGGTTGTTGACCATTTACCAAATCCAATAGAAGCGCAAAAATACAGAATTGATAAAATTTGGGACGGGAATATTAATTCTGAATTAGGAAAATCTTTGGTTAGTTGTGACCCAAATGGCCCCTTAATAGTATGTTTAAGTAAAGTACAAG
>JAHQWI010000174.1 GCA_029856085.1 Promethearchaeia archaeon
AGGGGATATGCCCTGATGCTGAAGAAACTTGGTTTGTGTTGAGTATGCCAGTTGAAACATGGTTGATGATGGAAATGGGTGTTGATTGGGGATTTCCCAAACGAATTTATGATATTACAGTCACAAAAGAAAAAACCCTAGTTTTAGATAAAGGAATTACGCATTTAGCCCTTGAGATAATTCCTAATCCGTCTATAAGCGAAAGTGATATTGTTATACCCCCAGGAAACGCATGGGGAATTAATAACATGGCAGTTGTTCATCCTTTAAGAAAGGATATAGTGCTAATATTTTCCTATGGTCCTATAAGCGTTCAAGAAAGGATTCAAGGATCAGTCAAAGTTACCGTCGATAGGAAGCAATCTTGGGCGGATCTAATCCCCGAAACATTAAGTATCCCAGGAGTGTTTCAAAGATATGTACCTGTTGGGGATTCGGTAATAAAAAAAATCTTTTTAAAACGGTGACATTACTATTTCAAAACCTATCAAAGTAGGATTGATAGGAGCTGGAGCAATGGCATATACCCATTTACCCGCTTATCTTAAATTCCCTGATAAGGTTCAATTAACTGCTGTTTGTGATATCCGACAAGAAGCAGTAAAATCATTTGCTAAAACCGCAAAAATTAGTGCTATTTACAATGATTTTGAGAAAATGCTAAAAGAAGAAGATATTGATGCCGTTGATATATGTACTATCCATGATCAACATAAATTTCAAACCATTATCGCAGCTGAAGCAGGAAAACATATATTACTTGAAAAACCAATGGCATGTACATTGCAGGATTGCCGAGACATGGTTCGAGCAACTGAAAAAGCTGGTGTTAATTTTATGATCGCACAAGTTCTTAGATATCTACCATCATCTCAAGGAGTATTGAGTCTTATACAAGATGAAGAACTTGGTTCGATTCGTGCTGTTCGAGGAGATTCTATTCTTAAGCAGTCATTGATATTACCTCACGATCATTGGATGTTTGATGGTAATCGTGCCGGTGGAGGTGTTTTAATTACTCTTTCAATACATTTAATAGATCTTTTAAGGTATTTTCTAGGGGATGTGAAAAAAGTAAGCGGTATCTGTAAAACTATGAGCCCATTATTCATTAATGGTGCTGAAGATTTCTCGAGTGCTACATTAGAATTCAAATCAGGCGCAATTGGAAACATCTTCGCTAGTCTTTCTATAGGAAGAACTCCTTGGAATATAAAATACCTGATCTATGGTGATTCTGGAACTATTTATTCAAATCCTCCTCCCTTAAAAAAAGCTCATTATCAAATCGGTAGTGCTGTAATCTCATCTAGAAAATTAGATAAAGAAGGAAAAACTTCTAAGAAAGGAGAGTTTATCCCAATAAAACCAATTTCTAATTCATTGGTAATCGATGATCCATTTATCAACGAAATTATTCATTTTGTTGATTGTTGTCAAAATGATAAAGAACCCTTTAGTAGTGGGAAAGACAACTTAAATACCATGAAAATAATTTTTGGAATCTATAAATCCTCAAATACTAATAAAGTTATTAACTTGAATGATATATAAAGAAGAATTATTAAAAAATAACTACTCATTTGAGCAAGCAGAATTAATTCAAATTAAATATCAAAATAAAATTAAGAGTATAAGAAAAGAGGATAATATTGGCGACATTAAGTCAATAAAGACTATTGCTGGAGTAGATATTTCTTATTTTTATGATGGAGATAAAGAAAATGGAGTTGCTTGTGCCGTACTCTGGAATCTAGAAAAAAATAAAGAAGAAAAACATTGTTTCGCGCAAGATCTCATCAATTTTCCATATAAATCAGGTTTTCTAGGATTCCGAGAATGTAAATTATTATTTAAAGCAATTGCTAAACTTCCTAATAGCCCAGACCTTATAATGTGTGACGGTCATGGGAAGATTCACCCTAGGAGATTTGGAGAAGCAGTCCATCTTGGCTTCGCTTTAAATATCCCTACTATAGGCATTGCGAAAAATCCCTATATCGGATATTTTAATAAGAATGAAATTCAGAAAAATAAGGGCAATAAAACTCCAGTATGGGCAAAAGATCCGGAAAATGTTGATGAAAATTCTTCAAACGAATTGTTAGGATATGCTATCTGTTTAAATGATGGTTCAAAGCCAGTTTTTATGAGTGTAGGCTATAAAACCACTATTGACATTGCTCTTAAAATTTGTTTAATTACAACTAAAGGACATCGGCAACCAGAACCGCTATATTTAGCTGACCATCTATCTAGAGAGAGAACAAGAAGTTACATGTCTTAAAGTAATTAATCAAAATATTCATATTATTTAGAAATCTCATTAAGCATTTTAACAGCAAGCTCTCTAACGTCTACATCCGAATCTTTTAGAAGTTTTTTCAATAATTCCTTAAACTCTTCTGATTCAAAATCAAATTTGCTCAAAGCTTTAATAAGATTATATCTAATTAACCAATCTTTATCATGAATTAATTTTAAAAATGCATCATAAACTTTTTTATCTTTTATCTCGCTTAATATTTTTATAGCGCTTCTTTTAATTTCATTGTTTTTGCTATTTAAATCCTTAATAAGTGTGTTTATAACACTTTTTTTGTTATTATCGTCTAAAAGTTTATACATTCTTTTAAAAAGAGCAATTTGGAAGTGCTCTGGAAAATCATAAGCAATTGAATTAGTGGAATTTTCTATATCAATTAATTCTATATTGTGAGATTCTAATTCTGACAATTTATTATTTAGGAGTTCATTTTCTTCTTGATATTTCAATAATTCAGATTTTACATTTTCATATTGTTCCTTCATCTTAGCAAATTCTAATGCATCCTCCGTGGAAACTATTGCAGGTTCAAACCGTTTTTCTAGTTCTCTTTGTAAGAACTTTAATTGGGCATTATAATCCTCTAATTCTGAGGTTAAAGCCTCAATTTTTCTATTGGCTAAATCTAATTCTTCTGAATTTGCTTCCTCTACATTATCTTGCATTTGCAATTTTAATGATTCTATTTCTGAAGTTAAATCCTCAATACTTCTGTTAGCTAATTCCAATTCTTCTGAACTCACTTTTTCGATTCCTTCCTGCATTTGGGCATTTAAAGAATCTATTTCTGAGGTTAAATCTTCAATCCTTCTGTTTGCTAATTCCAATTCTTCTGAACTCACTTTTTCGATTCTTTCCTGCATTTGGGCGTTTAAGGAATCTATTTCTGAGGTTAAATCTTCAATTTTTCTGTTTGCTATTTCCAATTCTTCTGAACTCACTTTTTCGATTCCTTTTTGCATTTGGGCGTTTAAAGAATCTATTTCTGAAGTTAAATCTTCAATTTTTCTGTGTGCTAATTCCAATTCTTCTGATCTCGCTTCATCCATTCTTTTTTGCATTTGTACTTTTAACGATTCTATTTCAACACGTAATAAACCATTTTGTTCCATTAATTGAAAATTCAATCGCTTTATATTCACTATTTCTTCGTTTTCTTCTGTTTGTACATTGTTAGTATCTTCAAGAACAAACTTTTCCGATTCTATAGACTCAAGTTGATTTTTCAAATCTTCAATTTGATTTCTATATTCCTCACTTTCCTCAGAGAATTTCATTATCAGCTCTTGAGCTTCTAATAAGTCATCATTTTGTACTTCAAAAGTCCCATTTTTAGATTTTTCTATTTGAGATGTTATATCATCAATTTTATCATTTAGTCTATCGATACTATCATCTCTTTTTATTAAATCTTTCCTTTGAGATGTAATCATTTCCTTTAAAATATTAATTTCACTTGGTAAATCACTTTGAGCGAAGCTAATTTGATCTCCTTGTTCTTCAATCATTAAATGTTGTTCTTTAATTGTAAATTTCAAACGATTAATTTCTTCCTTTAAGGAGTTGATTATTGATTCTAATTCTGATCGTGATTTAGTTTCTTTTTCAACTGTATTAATTATATCCTTTAAATCTCTACTCATATCTGCTATATCTCATTAATTTAGTCGTTTAAGAAAAATATAACCTTCACATATAATAATATCAATAATATCTATAAATATTTAGTTTCCTAATTAAGATATATATCAAAAGGAATGTAGGGGCATAAATAAAAATTAAAAAAAAATATCGTATAGCTTTTTATCTACATTATTTTAATTTCTTTTATTGTATCTCCTTGAACAATTGAGTTTACAACTCTTTGATCAGCCATAGGATCTACAATTTCTCCAAAGATAGTGTGGTTATTATTAAGATGTTGAGTTGGGACATGAGTGATAAAGAATTGTGAACCATTGGTATTTTTCCCAGCATTCGCCATCGCTAATAGCCCCGGTTTACCGAATTTTCTTCCTGATTGGAATTCATCATTAAAAGGGTAATTTATGTTTTTCCCTTGAAACGGAAATGATGCAATACCTTTTTGTTTTGGTCCGCCTGTTCCAGCACCTAGTGGGCATCCGCCTTGTATCATAAAATCCGGTATAACTCGATGAAATTTTAATCCATCATAATAACCTTGTTTAGCTAAAAATAGGAAACTAGCGACAGTCATTGGAGCATCTTCATCAAATAAGTTAAGATTTATCTCTCCTTTGCTTGTAATCATTATAATTCTAGTCATACTACAAAAAAGATTCAAAAATTTTTAATCATTATGCTTTAATCCATTTTTGATAGGTTTTTTGCTTGTTTATAGCAAAAATTGGTCTACAGAAGTAATTTATTCAAATTAATTATGATTATCAATATGAATGTATCAATAAAAGAAAAAGCACAAATTAAAAATTCGAAACCTACTCAATTCTTTGAGAATGGGCATTCAACAGAATTTATCATCGAAGTTCGAGATCTTGCAAAATCATTCAATGGTCTCAAAGCAGTTGATAGGATTAATCTGAAAATTCGCAAAGGTGAATTATTTTCACTCTTGGGTCCTAACGGTGCAGGGAAATCTACCACGATTAGAATGCTTACTACCGTGTTAAAACCTACTAATGGAGATGCAAGAATCAAAGATTTTAGTCTAATAGAAGAAAAAAATAAAATTAAACCACTTATTGGTGTATGTCCTCAAGAAAATGTTGTTTTTGGAGCTTTAACAGCAGAAGACAATGTGGAATTTGTTGGTCGTATGCATGGAATGGATCCTGTTGAAATGAAAAAACGCTCGAAAAATTTATTAGAGAAAATGAATATAGCAGGACGAAAGAAACCAGTAAAATCATTTTCTGGAGGAATGAAGCGACGCTTAAATCTTGTAATGAGCCTTATTCATCAACCACAAATTCTATTTCTTGATGAACCAACCGCCGGGCTAGATCCTCAAGCAAGACGACTTGTATGGGATTTTATCAAGGACCTTAAAAATACAGGAGTGACAATCATCCTTACTACTCATGATATGCTAGAGGCCGATGCACTAAGTGATCATATTGCGATTATGGATCTTGGTAAAATCATTGCTTTTGGAACCTTAGAAGAATTAAAAAGTAGTTCAAGTAATGGTAATATTCTTGAATTTAGTTTTTCTTCAAGAGATGAACTTATCCAAGCTAAAAGTAAGTTAGAACGAATAAATAATGTGAAAAACATCTCAGAGATGGATAACAATAAGTTAATTATCTCCTTTACTGGAGGAGTTATGACCTTTAAGCGAGAAATTCTAAGAGAGATAGAATCATTTAAAGCCTTACACTTTAGGGAAGATTCTCTTGAAGATATATTCTTAAAATTAACTGGTAGGGGGTTGCGTGATTAATGTATTCAATCGATGTAAAAGCATGGTATATCGCTAAAAAGAATATAAAAGAAAAGCTTAAGAATCTAGGTTCAATGTTTTGGACGGTAGCATTTCCAATTATGATGCTACTTGTTTACAAATTAGCCTTTAGTGAAGGTACAGAAGAGGGTATGATAAATGGATTAACTATATTTGAGGTGGAATTTCCTGGAATAGTAGTTTATACAATCGGTATGTCCTCAGTGACAAGTGCAGTAATGTTTGCTATGAGTAAAATAGATGGAACATTAGAGAGAATCGATTCGATGCCTGTAAGTCGTGGAAATGTGTTTTTAGGAGCTGTAATCTCCGAGAGCATTTTTATGAATCTACAGCTCATTTTAGTATTCGGATTTGGATATGGAGTTTTAGGAGCTCACTTTGAACTCGCAATGTTACCACTGGGATACCTAATTGCTATGATTTTTGGTATTGGATGTATTGGATTGGGTCTTATTATTGCGAGCTTTCTCGGTTCTCCTGAAGGAGCGAATGGAATTGCTATGCTAACTCATATGTCACTAATGTTTGTGTCAGGATCATTTTTCCCATTAGACAATGCGGGAGTATTCTTTACTCCACAATATTGGGTTAAACAAGTTTATCTCCAATTAACAGTTGTAGGGAATTCCTTCACTGATCTACTGTATAGTGGTAATATAATTCTACCCTCTTCTACGGCTTCTGTCTTTCCCATTTGGAGTGGAATCTTAATCATATTAGCATTCACTTCAACATTTATCTTCTTAGGAGTAAAAATCTTTCAGAAAAAAACTACACTATAAAATTTTATTTTTTTTTCTTTATTTTTAAAAAATTTTATTATTTTACATGTTTATTCTAAATCTGTGAAAAATTTTAAAGGAAAAACAATTATAGATTTTTATATACCTTTTTTATAATAACTAAACCCTAGTTACAAAAATGACTACAAACGATATCTCATTTTTCTTCAATCCTAAAAGCATCGCTGTTATTGGAGCAAGTAATACTAAAGGTAAAGTAGGAAACACTGTTTTAAACAATATAATAAACTCAGGTTATAAAGGAAAAGTTTTTCCCATAAATCCTAGAGCAGATAAGGTTTGCGATATTCCTTGTTACAACACTATTTTGGATGTGAAGGATGAGATAGATGTAGCGATTTTTGTTATACCGAGCAAATTTGTAAATAAAGCAGCAGAAGAGTGCGGTAAAAAAAAAGTAAAAGGTTTAATTGTTATCTCCGCAGGCTTTAAAGAAATTGGTGGAGAAGGCGTAGAAAGGGAAGAAGAGCTCATTAAAATCGGCAAAAAATACAACATGAGAATCTTAGGACCAAATTGTTTAGGATTCATTGGGCTTAATTATAATGGATCATTTGCGGCTGAAACCCCCAAAAAAGGTGGAATTGCTATGATTTCTCAATCTGGTGCCATGCTTACAGGAATGATGGATTATTCAATGACCCAAGCATTTGGATTTTCATGCAACATTAGTCTAGGAAATAAGGCAGACTTGGGAGCAGTTGATTTCATTAAATTTTTAGCTGAAGATGATGATACTAAGGTAATTTTATGCTATTTAGAGAGTATAAATGATGGACAAAAATTTTTAGAAATTCTACCAAATGCGACGCGAAAAAAGCCAATAGTTATTTTAAAATCCGGTATAAGCGAAGCAGGCGCTAGAGCTGCTTCAAGTCATACTGGTGCTTTAGCAGGAGCCGACATTGCTTATGGTTTGGCTTTTGAGAAATGTGGTGTAATTAGAGCTAAGACAATAGGGGATCTTTTCGATTACGGTGAAGTCTATCTATATCAACCAATTCCGAAAAATAATTCTTTTGCAATAATAACTAACGCAGGAGGCCCTGGAATTGTTGCCACAGATGCTTTTGAACGAGAAAAATTAAAGTTCGCAAGTTTTTCAGAACCAATACTTCATGCATTAAGAGAAAAATTACCCTTAGAAGCATCAATATTTAACCCAATTGATATTGTAGGAGATGCCACTCCAGAACGATATGAATTTACAATTAAAACAGTATTTGGTTTAAATTCAGGACAGGAACTTGGAGATATAACCACAGAAGGTGCTTTAATAATTCTTACTCCCCAAGCTCAAACAAAACCAACTGACGTTGCCCAAATTATATATAATATCTCAATAAAACATTTAGAAAAGAAACCAATTGTGTGCTCTTTTATAGGTGGAAAGAATATAATCGAAGGTAAAGAATTTTTAAAACAAAATCACATTCCTTGTTATGATTTTCCTGACCAAGCAGCTCATTCTTTGAAAACACTCATAAAAAGACGTGAATACTTAATAAGCACTCCATTAGAAGAATTGGAAATTCTAAAGTTTAAAGTAAAAAAGGAAAGAGTTAAAGATATTTTTGCTCAAGTTAGAGAAGATGGGAGGACAGTTTTATTGAGTTACGAGACAAGTGAAGTTTTCGATTGTTATGGCATTAAATCTCCAAAATCTAGATTAGCTCAAACTCCCAGGCAAGCGATGGATTTACAATCTGAAATTGGGAAATCTGTGATGAAAATCGTTTCTCCTCATATCATCCATAAAACGGATATAGGAGGTCTCCTGTTAAATATTGAAACGGAACAGGATGCTTTTGAAGCTTACATACAAATCGTAAATAATGCCAAAAAATTTGGTCCGCAAAATGCTAAAATTTATGGTGTGGAAGTACAAGAAATGATAGACTTTAAAGCTGAGCCAAAAGTAAATGAAATTATAATTGGTATGTCAAGAGATCCTCAATTTGGTCCTCTTCTAATGTTTGGAACTGGAGGAATCTACGCTAATTTCATGCAAGATGTAACATTTGCTTTAGCTTATAAATTCACTAAAGAAGATGCAAAAAAATTGATAGAAGCTACAAAAATTTACAACCTTCTCCACGGTGTTAGAGGAGAATCGCAATCTGATATTGAAGCGATAATTAATGTTCTTTTAAGACTATCTCAGCTAGTTAATGATTTTCCAGAAATAGTTGAGCTTGATATTAATCCTCTTTTAGCATTTATTAAAGGTTATAGTGCCGTTGATATTAAAATCACAATTAAAAGATAAATAATTATTATTAAGTAAATTAAATTAAAATAAAATAGAAAGTAAAAAGTTAAGAAAAGGGAAGAAAATGGTAAAAACATTTTATTTATGTTCATTAAATGAACTTGCTGGTAAAAGTTTTCTTTCAATTGGTTTTATCCAAAAGTTAAAAAAAGAAGGGAAGAAGTTTGCCTATTTTAAACCAATTGGGGTGCCAAAAGCGGCATTTACCAATAAAGCTGACCCTGATGTTGGGTTCATCCTAAATACTGTCTATAAAACAGATTATCCATATGACTACATTTCTCCAACCTCAATTCCGGATGCATATTATATTGATTTAGTTGATGCAAGTAAAAAAGAAGAATACTTAGCAAAAATTAAGAATGCTTATGACAAAATCGCAAAAGATGTAGATTACATTATAATTGAAGGAAATCCTAGCATCAGAAAATTCGTTAGATTAGGAATTGATGACGTAAGCATTGCAGAGAACTTAGGAATAAAAGAATTAATTTATGTTTCAACAGAATCCTCAGATCGATGTATAGACAACTTCTTTTTTACGAAAAATTATTTTGATTTTCGAAAAATAAGCATTTTAGGAATCCTTTTCAATAAAATAGATTTTGATTATATTACGCGAATCAGAGAGCTTTCAGATGGTCATATAACTAAATACAATATTCCCATTTTGGGTATAATAGAAAAAAGTGTTGAATTATTTTCTCCTCGCGTAAACGAGATTAAAGAGCAAATTGGAGGAGAATTATTAAATGAATCAGCAACGTCAGGATTAGATAATCTAGTAGAAAAATTCCTCATAGGCGCTATGAACGCACAATCTGCATTAAAATATTTAAGACAGGTTAAACGGGCAGCATTTATTACTGGTGGCGATCGGACAGACTTAGCAATGGCTGCATTAGATCAAGATGTATCAACATTAATATTAACAGGTTTCATTCACCCTGATATGGGTGTAATCACTGCTGCGAATGAAAAAAATATCCCTATAATTTTAAGTCCATCAGATACATATACAACTATGAGAAATTTAGAACGTTTGAGGCCAGGTATTCAAGAAGATGAAATAGATAAAGTTCTAACCTTGATTGAAAAAGAAATTGATTGGAATTTATTATTATAACTTATTTTCTAATTTTAATTCTTTTTTTGAGTATTGTTAAGTTTTCTTTTTTTAAAATTGTGAGCATACAATTTATCCATTATTGGTTTCATCCCAGGACAGTTATCCCAATTCCCCTCATATTCACATAATGAGCATACTTCTTTTACTAGGTTTGCTCTAATATATGCAATTACTCCAACTATAAAATTTATTTCAATCAAGAGTGAAATCTTAATAAATAAAAAAATGGGAAGTAAAATAGTTGAGACAATCAATAGACCTGTTCCTATTCCAATCGATATTTTTGAGAAAACTTTTAAAAACTTAGATTTTGTCAATCCAAATATATTTAAGATTATCGGAATGAAAAATGCAAATGATAGAAAAAACATACTAAAAAGAGTAGATAATTTAAGATTAAAAAACAATAAAACAATTAAGATAGTTAACCCAATTGTTGGATAAAATGTAAAACACCCAATACAAAGTTTGTATCTCCCCATGTGATATACATGTTTGGAGAATTTTTCACAATTTGGGTGATGTGATAATAATATTGGTTTTAAATCGGTAAAAAAAAGTAAAATACGAGATATCTTCATATTAAACCCTTTTAATTATTAATAATTACACTATTACATTTTATTTCATTTTTATTGAAAATAGGTAAAGATAAAAAAAAATTGAATAACGTTAGTTTTTTTTTAATAGTATTAATCTCTAACTATTAAATATATAATACATCCGATACAGCCAGTTAAGAGTACAATCAATAACCATACCGCTGCATTCATATCTCTCTTCTTAGCATCCTTATAAACCCAAACTGCTAATGCAATACCAATAATAAAAAATACAACACCAAGTATAGCAATAGCCAGCCATACACCAGCTAACATCCCATAATCTTGAAAAATCATTTTATTTTCCTCTTTAAAATTTAATTATTTGTGTAGTAGGATTTTTATTCAGATATTTATAATAATATCTTTATCACTATAATATATAAATTTATATGATAATTATGTCAAATTTTAATCGCAGCTAATACGAAATTAAAAGATTTCGTGATTTGGGCTCATCTTGCAACTAAAAAAAAATTCTTAAATTTTGTTAAATAATTACTAAATATATTTTTCATTATTATATCTTCAAGAACGTGTGAATAATTATGGTTTCTCAAAGAATTAAAGAAATTTCCTATGCAATACGTGAAATAGCTGCGGTTGCTAATAAAGTTGCTAAAAGCGGGAAGAAAATTTATCATTTAAATATTGGAGATCCTGTAATATATGATTTTAATACGCCTCGGTATATATCCCAGGCATTAGCAGATGCTTCTTTTGGAGGTAAAAATTTTTATGTTGATTCATTAGGTGCTCCAGAACTTAGAGAAGAATTAAGTAAGTCTCTGACTCAAAATTATAACCTTAATATAAATGCAAATGATATTTTAGTTACTACAGGGGTAACTGAAGCTATTTTTTTCCTCATAGCTGCAATGATAGAGAATAAAAAGGAGCTACTAATTCCTGGACCAAGTTATCCATTATATATAAATTATGCTAATTTTTTTGATGGAATTCCTGTAGAATATGGATTAGATGAATCTAATGATTGGGAACCAGATATTGATGATTTAAGGAAAAAAATTAATGAAAGAACTCAAGCAATCTTAATTTGTTCTCCTAATAATCCTACTGGTGTAATGTTCAGTGAAAAAATGATAAAGCAAATAATAGATGTTGCTGGGGAATATGACATACCTATTATATCAGACGAAATTTATGATCAAATCATCTATGAAAAACCTTTCACGTGCCCTGCAAGTCTTAGTAAGGATGTTCCAGTAATTGGATTGAATGGTTTCTCAAAAACTCATCTTGCGACAGGGTGGCGTTTAGGATATATGTACTATCATGATCCTGAAAATAAATTAGATGAATTAAAAGAAGGTATTGCAAAAATGGCAAGAGCAAGATTATCCGCAAGTTCAATTGCTCAATATGCTGCTATTGAAATTTTGAAAAACCCGGGAACACACACAAAAGAAATGGTTGCAAAATTAAAGGAGAGAAGAGATTACTCATATGAAAGATTGAGAAAAATTGAAGGGATTACTTGTGTCAAAGCTAACGGGGCATTTTACCACTTCCCAAAATTTGATTTTACGGAATTAGGGAAATGGAAGGATGATAAGGAGTTTGTCATAGATTTACTTGAAACAACAGGAATTTGTACTGTTTATGGCTCTGGATTTGGTGAATATGGAAAGGATCATATTAGATTTACATTCTTACCTAATTTAAATATTTTGGAAACTGTGTATAACAAACTCGAAGACTTTATTAAATAATCAAATTAAATAATTTAATAATTAAATAGTAAAATTGGATATACATTAATGGTTCGTAAAGATAAAGCTACAGAGGAAAGAAAGGGTCTTTATTTTGACATAATTTGCGGTATCGTTAACTCAGTTTTGGCATTAATTGGCATAATTATTTCAACATTAATTTATGGAATTAGAGACGTTACAAACTTCAACATTGGACTCACAGTTTGTATTTCTTATTTTTATTGGAATTTATACTAAACAGAAAGAAAGGAAATATGGTGTTATCAGTGAAAAAAAGAAAAAAAGAGAGTTAAAGCCTCCTATAGTTTCATAAAAACCAATAAAAATAATCAAAAGCTTTATATACACTTTTGTCTTATTATTTCTATACAGTTGTAATTCATCATTCCTCTTTAAAATGGGGTGATATATAGGCTAACATGTATATTCACTGTACTATAAAGGAAAATGATTTCATTAGCCTTAACAGAAGTACACGTGATACACAAGACAGGAAAACAACCGTTATTCCAAAGAAAAGATTAATTCTATATACACCCCACCCTAAAAATCATATCCCATTAAAATTAGGATTTTTATTTAAGAATCTTTCCAGTTTCCATATACCACATATAAAGGTCAAGTTCAGCAAGATTAAGGTTTAATCCTCCTGCTATTTTTTCTAATAATTCCTCTATTTCAAGATATTTTGTTTTTGTTAAAGTTTTTGGCTTTTCAATTAAATTAAATTTCGTTAGAAGATCTAAAATATGAAAATCTATTATCGCATAATCTGTAAAACCTATATTCCTTAGAAAATGGCTAGCTTCTTTATATCCCAATCCTTTAATATTTTTTACAATCCACTCTCTTAACTTATGGAGATCTTTATAGGTTTTAATATTGCTTTTTAATTCTCCTTGTAATTTTCTTGCTTGTATAATATATTTCGCTCTAATATTAGGAAACCTATATTTAAACTCTTTCAGCTTCGATGCCAACTCCGTTTCGAATAAGGTTAGAAAGCCATTGCCCATCTTCTTTTGCACCTCAATGCATCGTTCAGCACTGCAGTTTGCTGTAGTAATGCAAAAACACAGCTCGCTAAATATTCTGTCCATCGATTTGTTTCCTAGTTCTTTAAACTCCTTTATTCGTTGCTTTATTGTGGTTCCCGTCTTACCTTGTTGAAGGTCTTTGATAGCTTCTAAAAATGACTCCATTTTTCCATAAGAATGTAGCATAATTTTTATACCAAATTCTTTATGAAATTAGGATTATACGAGAGTTGAAATTTTATCCATACCCATTCCCTTCTTTTTCTGTTTTAATATCCCTTAATTTATTCATTTCTTCATTATTCAACATCTTATTACGGTTTTCTTTAAAATAAGCTAAGATCTTGACTTTATCCCTGAATCTTCTGTTAAAGTAAGGTTTTCTATATCTGATTTCTTTTATGAGGTAATCTTTATTCCCTTCTAAAATGCTAACTCTAACCATTTTTACTCATCTGTGTTGTACTATTATATTAACTATTATAATTAATATAACATATACGCCTAGATTTATATCAAGAGAGTCCTATGATTTTTCGTATAATATATAAAGGTATATATACTATAACAGTCTATGGTATAGTATGGAAGAAAAAAAAATTACAACACTCATAAAACGTCCAACTAAAAAGGGCGGGCAATATTACTTCAACATCCCTATAGAATATATTCGCTCTGGGAAAATTAGCCCAGAGAAAGAGTATGAACTTCAGATTTTTGGGCTCCCTAAAATGGATAAGGAGAATTGAGGTTCCATTAATTATCAATGCTTCCCCTCTAAGAAGAAAGCGCTAGCAATGTCCGGCATCTTCCTCATAATTCCTTAGATTTTATAGGAGGAAAACCTTTTGCACATCGAGTTCGCATTAATAGTCAAAAAGGAAAAACAATAGTAATATTAAAATTCGCAAAAAAGAAGGAGATCATCATAATTTCTCCTATTATTTTCTGCATCCTTCATTATCTTAAATTTCCATTAATTAAGGGCTGTTAAGTATTTTAGTTTGAGGTTCAAACTGAAGAGGAATAGATATATGACTAGAGATAACACTGCCAAGAATTCTACATTCTTCTTTTTCCCCAATATAAATTTTCTGTATCCTGTTTTGATTAAAACGTAATGATACATTGTAGTGATATGGATCTATATATTTATGGTCTCGGTGGTATAGTAAAGAACTTATTTCAGAAAAAGAAAATGTTTTAATTCGTGTAAAATGCTTAAATCTTTTGGTTAAAACAACTGTAGCCTGTGACTTATCAAAAAACCACTCATTCCTCTTATTTTTATAATATGAATATCCTGAAAGACAAGGTGTCATTATTAGAATTAAAAAAATAAGATACATCACCCCTTGAATAACGAGATTAAACCATACAAATATTATAAAAAATAGGAAAAATGTAAGGGATATAAATATTAAATTCTTATAAGTACTAGTATTTTCTGAGAAGGATATTACTATTTTCAATTCAATTTGATTTCTTATTAACTCACAATCTGGTGATATAGTTTGAATTAGGCTTTGCTCAGAGGGATCTTTCGTATTTTCCATTGTATCTTTATAATATTAGTTAACTCTCATTTAAAAAAATTTTATTAATTATAACGGTATATTGAGATAATTGGTATTTCTCAAGAAATTCAAACTTTAGATTTTAATTCTTGTGAGTTAAAATTTAAGGTCATATTTATTATCTTCGTAATCATTTCTTCTACATTTTCTCCCGTTTTTACTGATATTTCCATCGAAAAAGAAATATTATATTTTTCTTTGTATCTCTCTACTTGGCTTTTTGATATTTCTCGTTGTTCTTCTAAATCTAATTTATTCCCTACTAAGAGAATCGGGATTTTTACTTTATAATTCTGTACTAGTTGATACCATTCGGACACACGTGTTAAAGATTTTTCGTTCGTAATATCATACATGAATATGATTCCAAGAGATCCTTTTATATACTGCTCCCATATGGATTGAAACCGCTCTCTATCGTCAGAAATTATCCAAAACTGCAGTCTTGTAATCTTTCCGTAAAAGTTTACCTCTTTAGTAGTAAGTTCTACTCCTCTTGTTTCCATAGCATAATAATCCTCTTTAAAAATGTTTTTTACATAATCACTGAATGCTAAAGTCTTTTTACCCACATCTTTATCGCCAAACAAGCAAATTTTCAGCAAATAATCAAACTCAACCATAATACTATCTTCTACTAATGTCTCTTTTGTGTGTAATAGAAACATACATATATAATTTTATATACCAGAGTTTCAGCATTCAAATTGAATTTAATCGCTCAGGGAATATAAGTCCTGAAATGGAGCATGAACCTCAAATATTTAACATCTCTACCGAAACTAAGGAAAATTGAGGTTCCATTACTTATCAATGCTTCCCATCTAAGAAGAAAGCGTTAGCAATGTCCGGCATTTTCCTCATGGTCCCTTAAATCTCCAAAAAGAAACTTATTGCAGACCAAGTTCAAGATAATGATCATGGAAAAATTACACTAATAATACTATTTTTTTACGAAAAAGACTGAGATAATTATCACACCTCAGATTTTTTTCGATTATCCTTCTTTATCTTAAAATTCCATTAAAATAATTAATGTTAGATTATTTTGTTAGGGGGATATTGTAAAATATATTTCTTGTCATATTTATTTGAATCAAGATTCTTTTGTTCAGATTTCATATCTTTAACGAGTTTACTCTTTCTTTTCGAAATATGAATCGGTGGATTGATTTTTTCATAGGTTACATACCAATCTGGTTTTACCCGTTCGAATGTATTCCCTCTACAATATTTAATTGAAAGTGTACGGAGAAGAATATCTTTAAATAAGCAGATATAACAGCAATAAAGATCCAAATGACCTTTATCGCAATCTTCAAATATTATTCCTTGACACTGATGAACATAGACTCCCTTTTTGAAAACACAATCTTTAATATTTACATTAGAGCATGAGAAGAGTGATAAAAATACAAAGCTACACTCTTCAAAAGTAATGTTTTGATATAATTCTAGTACGAATTCCCCTTCTTCATGAGGAAACTCTGCCTGCCTAACTATGATGTATCGATTCGATTCAGAATTAGAACGATAGTATTTGAAAAATTCTTCACATGACTCAATTACTAGAGGATCACCCTTTACTCCCGAACCTTTATATTCCTCTATTTTAAATTGTTTCCTCAAAATTTCTTTTTCTTTTTTACCAGTATGATAACAATTAATGATGATAATAATGTAGAAGGTTATGCCCTCTAATGGTAAAATTATAAAAAAAACTGGTATAAAAAACCCTAAAATTAACGTAATACTCAAACAAATAAACATTATGCACCTTAAAGTGTCAAATCCTTTAGTGCTCTCTTCTTGATTTGAATCTCCCATTACTTCTTCAATAGTACACAAACAATTCCCGCTTAATAAATCAAATGTTTACATTTAAATGCAAATATTCATAAAAAACCAAAAATGATTTTCTTATAATGAGTAATTTAGATGATAACCAGATTAAAGAAGGTAAAGGTAAACTACTCTATAAAAGTAAAAGACCGTGGAAAAAAAAAAGTTCGATAATTTATGCTTTAAGTGATTTGGTTTTTATTCTGGGGATTATTTTTTCCATTTACTACCTTATTTTAAATACAACTTACTTCCCTGAATCTATTCTTCTGGTTTTTGCCTTAGGCTTAGGGACATTTCTCTGTGGGTTTATAAGTTGATTATTCTCTTTTCTAATCTTATCTAAATTTTTTAGATATCTGTTTATTTATGAAAATGGAATTGAGATCAGAATCTTGAATCTGATACCGTTAAAAAATAAACGAGTATATATCCCATTTGAAGAAATTATAGAAATCGAAATAAAAAAGTACAATAATAAGCCATATATCATATATATTCATGTTAAAGACAAGCGATTGTATGAATTAGACAAATTTGATGTAATAGAATTACATGATGCTATAGATTTAATTTTTAATGCAAAGGAAAAAAAAATGATAACCTAAAACAAAGATATTAAAATTCTAAAATTCAATCGTTAAGATAGAGCTATTCTTTTCTTTTTTTTCTTACATCCTTGACGAATTCTTCAAATTTTCGAAATTTCTCAAGTTTATTTCTATTATTGTTATTAAAACTATCTTCTCCACTAGTATTATTATCAGTTGCAAATTTCTTTTCTACAAAACCTTTAATTGCGTCTCTGTACTCCTTTCGCTTGCTCTTTGGAACGCGAACGCTTACAAAATCAGACTCTTCCCCGAATTTCCTCTTCCTCCCCATAACTTCCCTTCCTTTTCTGCTGATCCTCTAACCAAAATTGTTTTAAAATATATTTAAAATCCTATTTTTAAACTTCTCAAATATTCCTAAACCCCCCCGCCATACCGTATCACACTATTCAGATAACACGTCGTGAAATTTATATGAATATATTGTATATTATTATGTGGTATCGAGAGGTTTAGAATAAGCATTAATATGCCTTTCAAACAAAAGTGAATAGATAAGTTACATTGATAAAATGTCAAGGTATGATCATACTTTTAAAATACTGATTCTTGGCGATGCTTCTACAGGAAAGGAGGAACTAATTAAGAGATATATTTCGGGTGACTCTCAGGAAGATCAAAAGGATCAAAAATTAACTATAGGGGTTGGATTC
>JAHQWI010000175.1 GCA_029856085.1 Promethearchaeia archaeon
GGGTTCATATACTGGTTCAGGTTCGGGTTCTGGAGTAGGTTCATATACTGGTTCAGGTTCTGGTTCGGGTTCTGGAGTAGGTTCATATATCGGTTCTGGAGTAGGTTCATATACTGGTTCGGGCTCTGGTTCTGGAGTAGGTTCATATACTGGTTCAGGCTCTGGTTCGGGTTCTGGAGCAGGTTCATATACCGGTTCGGGCTCTGGTTCTGGATTGGGTTCATATACCTGTTCGGGCTCTGGTTCTGGATTGGGTTCATATACCTGTTCGGGCTCTGGTTCTGGAGCGGGTTCATATACTGGTTCGGGCTCTGGTTCGGGTTCTGGAGTAGGTTCATATACTGGTTCAGGCTCGGGCTCTGGTTCTGGAATGGGTTCATATACCGGTTCAGGTTCTGGCTCGGGTTCTGGATTGGGTTCATGTACCGGTTCAGGCTCTGGTTCGGGTTCTGGAGCAGGTTCATATACCGGTTCAGGCTCTGGCTTGGGCTCTTTTACAGGTTGATAGACAGGTTGAGTTATTAACATGGATTCATATATCGGTTCAGGTTCGATCTCTTTTAAAGTTTCTACACTCTTTTCTTTTAATTTTCTCATAAGATCTTTTTCTATTGTTTTTTCATCATCAGAAATTGTTTTTTCATCATCAGAAATTAATTGAGTTATAATAAAAGGATTACTCCGAGGATTTTCCTTTTGTTGGCCTAAAAATATGCTTTTTGGTTTAATTTTTTTATTATTTATTCTTAGTTCTAATGCGAAATTTCCAGAGGTAAAAAAATCAAATCCATTTATTTTGCCTCTTTCTTTAGCACTCCATTGAATTGTGTTTTTTGCAGATTCATGAATTTTAACTTTAGTATTAGGTATAGCGATTTTTGTTATTTTTAGTTTGGTTTGATAAGATATCTTCCCCTGAAATGTTTTCTCTTTATCCCCTTTTGTATTCCATCTCAAATGATAACCATCAGTTTGTTTCCATAGCACATAACCCAAGAATTGGCCTGAACTGAATTTAGGACGGCCCTTAATGTTATATACGTTCATTTTTTTACATTATTTTAGTTTACATTTCTATAAATTAATGAAAAACAATATGTTAATAAATATTTTCATATTTTTGTCAATTTTAAAACCAATTTAGGTGGATAAATTAAACTATAATAACTATAAGTTTGCTAAAATTCTATCTACTTTTTCTTTGATATCCAATTGAGCAGAAGATGGATCCTTTAAAACATGTTTGGTCTCGATAAATATATTGGTGCTAATCTGCTTCATTGTTTTAAGATCTACATCTCCTTCTATAACAAAAACAAAATAAATAGATTTTTGATCCCCAAACAATTCTTTCGTAATAATAGTTATTTCATAATTTTCACCATAGGTAATGGTGGCAATTTCTTCTTTAAATAACTTTTTTCCTATTACCCCGATTGCTGAAATTAAACCACTAAAAATTGCGGGATTTATTTCATCCAAATTGGGATCTATCTTCTTAGAATAAAAGGGATAACCTTGAGAATCACAGACTAAAATTGATTTTATCATGATTTTTTTACTTCTTATTGTCTCAAATTTTTCAGTTATACAAATAATAGATTTCTTATTTTTAACTTTCAGCTTATACTAAAACTTGAGAAGATCGAAATGAAAAAAAGTAGTAATAATATTGTTATTCTAACTGAGGTGTTATCAGTAAGTTATAAATATATCAAAATCAAATAGTTGATAAACAGAATAAATTTCAAGAGTAAATTTCTATTTTTTTTATACATAATTTGAATTTTCGTTATAATATCACAAAATGAAAGAGGTATTAGAAGCAATATTAAGCTTTACTTCATTATTAATTCACGGGGATAATAGGTAAGAACAAATTAATATTTTTTTTCAAATACGTATAATCAGTTTATTGGGATTATAGAAAGGTAATGGATTTACATGGTATATTTTCAGATTAGTCCAGTTGGATTTGATTGTGGAAAGGATAAAAATAATTGTGATAAGTATCCAGATTTTTGCAAAGAGTGTGTTAAAACTCACTTTGAAACATTTGGTTTAGATCTTAAGCATAATATAAAATTTACGATTATTGACTCTGAAGAAAAACGAATTCAGATGTTCCAAAACCTAATATGGCAGAAGTTTTTAGATGTCTTAAACTTAAAACATATTTTATTGGTGGCTAAAGAGTCGGGGTTACCTATTATAGATTATCCGATTTCAGGGGCAGGAGTGAATACAGAATTATTAACAGGATTTATCCAAGCAAATATCACATTTTCCGAATCGGGTAGCTCTTCGAATAGTATTGAAAACTATAGAAATAATCATCAATTTTATGAATTTCAATATGAGACCTTCAATATCCTACTAAAAAATGGACAATTCATCAGAATTTGCTTGGTGTTAGATCATAAAGCTTCAGAAAGTCTGAAAACTCTAGTGTCTGAGTTTTTACAAGATTATGAAGCTAGATATCTAGATAAACTTGAAAGACTTATCAATGTGGGATTTCTTAATTTTGAAGATACGATTGACTTTATTATAGACACGTTCAATATCAAATTAGTATTCCCTATGATTCTAACCCATACTTTTTTACCTGAAATGTTAGAATCAATCAAAAAAAACCCTATACAAAAAGCTATAATTGATTTTGCTAAACAATTTTTATCCACAAAACAGTTCTTTTTTGTTATTAATTTACTCGACGAAGTCCAAAAAATTGTAAATATTGATGCGAACATACTTCTCTATGAGATTTCCCTCCTTTTAGAAAGAAATATAATCATTCCCACTACGATTGAATTTGCAGAAACCAAGATCCTACAATTCCAAGAAACACAAGCAATAAGAATTGCTAATAATGAGCTAATTTCTTCAATAATCGCTAATGATAATGAAATTAGTGAATTAAAAGAAAAAGCTAAATATATGAATGAAGAAGATGTTAAAACTTCAATTAACACTTATATTAGAAAGGCTGAAACTGCTGAAAGTGCCTTAATATATGTGGAAGCACAAAAAGAGTATGAGAAGGCTCTTTATTTAGCAACAGGTTTTGACATGAAAGAAGATATTGGAAGAATTTCATTTATGGTTTTAGAGGTTGATAAAAAAATCAGAGAATTAGATCTTGAGTATACTCTAAATGCTGGAGAAAAAGCAGAGAAACGAAAAGATTACATTAATGCTATCAATTATTACAGACAAGGATTAATCCTTCTAAGAGGGGCTGAAGAGGTTAATGGTAATGAATCAAGTATTAAAAAACTAGAAAAAAAGATTCAAAATCTTCAAAAACGTCTGTAAATTTGATATATTTTAATCATTTTCTCCATCAATCTCTCCTTCTAAAACTTGAAGTAGCTCCTTTTTACTCTTTTTAATTTCAACATCCATCTCTTCTTCTGGGGGAAACAAACCATTTTCATTCTCAATATCAAGACTTGACATTCTTTCAATGAATCCTTCATATAAATCATCAATTATTTTATTTAAGTTCAAAATTGATTTTTTGATATCTGAGTTAGCTTTTGGAGGATCCTCATAATTCCCTATCTCTCTACTGATTATTTTCAACTCTCTTGACATTTTTTCTAATGATTCAAAGATATATCGGTCATTTAATAGCAATGTTATTTTCTCTTCTTCAGATTTTTTTCTAGTCTCCTCCACAGTTTCCCAATATAAATTCTGTACTGAATTTTTAATTAAACTTTCGTTTTCTATTATACGTTCTTTATCAACTTCATCATGTTTCTTTAATTCATATGTATAAAACCCAGTATAAATGTCTTCATTCGATTGCATCTGTTCTGAGAATTTTTTGCATAATAATAACATACTTTCTTCAATTTCAGGAGAAATTTGCTGATTAATAATTATTGAGATCATCACCATTTCTCTTTTACCACGAGCCCATTCTGAGGGAATTTGAAAGTAATAATTTAGTATTTTTAAATTTTCGAAAGAATGGGTAAAAAATTCTTCCTCGTTCTGCTGAGTCATGATATCATATAATCTATTTGATATTTCTTTACTCAGCGGAGTTTCTGGAAAAGAATAAAATACTGATGTGCCTATTCTTGTATGAAAATATGATAAAATAACAATCATTTTTATCTACACCCCATTGTCTACTCCTTTAATTATTTATAAGAAAATCTAAGCATATAAATGATTATATCTTTATTTATCTCTGACAATATATTAATAATTTATTATTATCAAAAATAGATAGAAATGTAAATTTAAAATAAATTAGAGAGATTTAATTGATTCCTTTAGTGTTTTTTCAAAGAGCTCACAGATTTTGTCTGTCTCTTCATCATTAATAATTAATGGTGGTTTGATTTTTAAGGTGTTTTGAATGAAATAACCTGCTGTGGACATGATTTGCATTTGTTCACCAAAAAAGATCCCATTTTTCCATCCAACATGCACCATTTTTTCTAATAACTGATTATGGGGTTCTCGTGTATCAGGATCTTTCACAAATTCTACTCCAATAAATAAGCCAGGACCTCTAACATCCCCAATCTGAGGTATATCTTCAGAAAGATCTTTTATATAAGAAGTTATTTTCTTTCCTTGCTTATCGGCATTTTGGGGTATGTTGTTTTTTTGTAATATTTCAATATTTACTAAACATGCAGCCATCGCTAATGGAGGCGAAGCAAAGGTAGAATGTTCCTCGAACTCGGTTAACATACGAAGTTTAGGTGATGCTACTGTAATTCCAATGGGAACACCTGCAGCTGCTCCTTTAGTTAGGGTCATAATATCTGGTGAAATATCTTTATTATATGTAGATTCATACCATTCTGTACCAAACATTTTGCCTGTGCGACCAAAACCAGTTTGCGCTTCGTCATAGATGAGAAGAATTTTATTGTTTTTACAAATTTCCTTTAATCCAACTAAGAAATCGACCGGTGCAGGAATCTGACCTCCCGGACCCTGCATAGGTTCGATGATGCAACCAATTGGTGTACCGGTAGTAAACATTTCTATATTTTGCCGTACCATCTCCAAACATTCTAAATTGCATGATTTATCTCGTTTTCCGCCAAAGCCTTCCTTATAATTCCAAGGACAGCGAAAACAGTAAGGAAAAAAATTTCGCATCCAATGATCTTGCCCAAAACCAGAAAATCGCATTGGAAGACGTTGAGATGCACCCATCATTACTAGACTTGACCCGTGATAACCCCTTCTAAATACAATGAATTGATTTCCTTTTTTATTATTAATCAGTGCTAATCTAATTGCACATTCAAGCGCCCACCCTCCTCCAGAGTTGTTAACACTAACTTTACCGCCTTTTAATTGACCAGGTGCGATTTCTGCGATTTTATTGAAAAGTCTTACTCTTACTGGTGTAAGAAAATATGACCAAGAATGGGTAACTTGTTGAGATTGGACACTAAGAGCATAACTTATATCTGGATTATTATGCCCTAAATTGTAAACCCATGCTTGAGAGGTACAATCAAGTATTTCTTGTCCATCATGAGTTTTAAAATAAATTGAACCGGGCTCGCGACTTCCTGTGATAATATGTTCTCGAGCGTTAGTTAAAAGATGATTTTTCCGACATATTATTATTTCTTCTTCATTTAATGGATAAGTTAGAAGCCTATCAATCTCTTCCTTCTTTAGATATTTTGGTTCATTCATGCTACATTAATATATTTCAAGTATTAAAAGAATTGTCAGAAATTGTTTTATACTATTCAACACGTAGGCTTATAGATTTCTTCATATTTAATTATATAAGTTTTAATTAAGGATGGAGTATATATAGAAAATTATGACATTATTATTAAATCCTAAGGAGCATAACCGCTTTTATCCCGATGAGAAGTCTAAAGAAATTATGCTCAAGACTATTGAATTCTTCGAAAATAAAGGGAAAGCGAAGATTAAAGAAGATGATCATAAAAGAGTTTGGTATGCTGATTTTCTCGAGTTTCAAAAAAAAAATAGAATTTTTGCACAGCTTCTAACACCTGTTCCATATGGAGAGGATGAGAATTATCGCTGGGACACGTGGCGAATATGTGAATTTAATGAAATTCTTGGGTTCTATGGACTTGGATATTGGTACACTTGGCAAGTCTCTATTCTAGGCCTTGGACCCATTTGGATGAGTAAAAACGAAGTAGCAAAGAAAAAAGCAGCAAAATTACTTCGAGAAGGAGGAATTTTCGCTTTCGCACTCTCAGAACAAGCACACGGAGCTGATATCTATGCAACTGAGATGAAACTTACGCTACAAGAAGATGAAACTTATTTAGCGAATGGAGAAAAATATTATATTGGCAACGGTAACGAAGCAGAGATGGTTTCAAATTTTGGGAAACTTGCTGATATTGATGGAAAAATCCCGCCATATGATATGAAGAATAAAGATCAGTATGTCTTCTTTGTAGCAAATTATAAACACAAAAATTATGAATTGATTAAAAATGTCACCGATAGTCAAAATTATGTATCAAATTTTGCTCTTCACGATTATCCCATAACTCATGAAGATATTCTTTCTATGGGAGAAGATGCTTGGAATGCTTCACTTAATACAGTTAATGTGGGTAAATATAATTTGGGATGGGCTTCAATCGGGATTTGTACTCATGCATTTTATGAGGCCATTCATCACGCTGCTCATCGTAGACTCTATAATATGTATGTTACTGATTTTCAACATGTAAAACAAAATTTTGTAGATGCTTATACACGCTTAGTTGCCATGAAATTATTTGGATTAAGAACAGCCGACTATATGCGTGTAGCCTCTAAGAAGGATCGGCGCTACTTACTCTATGCCCCTGTTATGAAAATGAAAACAACAACTCAAGGAGAAGAAGTAATTAATCTATTATGGGATGTTATTGCTGCAAAAGGCTTTGAAAAAGACATGTATTTTGAAAGTGCAGCAAGGGATATTCGGGCACTACCTAAACTTGAGGGTACAGTTCACGTTAATATTGCATTAATTCTGAAATTTATGCTTAGTTTCTTTATGAATCATAAAAACTATGAGGAGGTTCCAAGACAAGATCAAATTGCAAACGATGATTTCCTTTTTGATCAAGGTCCAGCTCGAGGATTAGGGCGTGTTCGTCTTCATGATTGGAAACCGGTATTCGAGAAAAATAACTTACCTAATGTTAAAATTTTCTTGGAACAGATCGAATTATTTAATCTTCTTGGGACAACAGCAACCCCTAGTGCCGAACAACAAAATGATATGGATTTTATGCTCTCTGGAATTGGAGAGATCTTTGCTCTAATTGTATACTCCCATCTGATTATTGAAAATGCTCCTATCTACAACATTGATGATGATACTTTAGATCAAATTTTTGATTTCCTCATAAGAGATTTTTCTAAATACGCTTTAAACTTATATCATAAATCTGGCACTAACCCTAAACAAATGGAATTGTGCTTAAAAATGATAAAAAAACCAAATGTAGATGAAGAAAGATTTAAACGAGTGTGGAAAACTGTACACTCCTTAGAAGATGCCTACCAAATGAACGATTAATTAAGTTTTTACTTCTTTTTTTACTTTTTAAGCTTTCGCTGCATTCTCTGCAATTGCATCAGATATTTGAACCCATGTTTCCGGAGGTAAGCTATGACCCATCCCGTCTATAATTATCAATTTAGATCCGGGTATAGCTTCTGCTGTATCTTTCCCTGCTTCAAATGGGAAAAGAGGATCCTCTCTTCCATGGATCACAAGAGTTGGCACTTCAATTGCCGATAACTTTTCTTTCCAATTTCCTTGCGCCATTATAGCAAGAAGATGGCGTTCAACCCCCGCAGGATAAAAACATCTATCAAACACTCTACCTGCAAGAGCACGATGTTTTTCCTCATTATAAGGGAAGCCTGATCCATAAATAAACTTTCCTACTCTTATAGAGTTCTCAATAACAGCATCACGCTCAGGAGGCACTGGGGTGTAAAATACTTGTTGTACTTCTGGAGTCATTTGAGGGAGATCTGGATTACCTGTGGTACTCATTATAGAAGTGAGACTTAACACTCGAGATGGATGTCTATACGCAATAGTTTGAGCAATCATTCCCCCCATTGAACCTCCGCAAATGTGAGTTTTTTCAATGTCTAACGCATCGAGAAGTCCTACAGCATCATCTGCCATATCGTCCAATGAGTAAGGCGCTTCAACTGGTTCCCCCTGCTGAACCGCCATTATTGCTCCCATCAAATCTGGTTCACCAGCTTCTTCACATCTAGTTGAAAGCCCAATATCCCTATTGTCAAAAATAATTACATAGAAACCGCGATCTGTTAAGGTTTTTATGAATTCTTCATCCCAATGGATCAATTGAGAACCTAATCCTACAATTAGAAGCAATGGCTTATCTAAGGGATCCCCGAAGGTTTCATATTCAATTTCAATATTATTTGCTTTTGCTTTGGTCATTATTCATCCGTTAAAGTTATTTTGTTTTATAATTTTAATATTCAACAATTTTTAAACCTTAATTTTAAAACAGTATGAAGACAGAAAATGTTTTTTGGATAAAAGATTTTTACTTCTTTTTTTACTTTTTCTGGTTTGATATCTCTTCAATTGCAATTTCTGGATTATGGTATCTCTGTGTTTTCAATGTTCCAGTACCAAATTGTATAGCCTTTTCAGGACAAAAATTAATACATGCTAAACATTGTTGACATTTGTGCTGCCACTCTGGAACTCCATCGATCATTATGATGTTATTCACAGGGCAGACATTTTCGCATATGCCACAACTATTGCAATTATCCTCAGCGTAGAAATTTTTATCACTTTTATTCACATCTTCTCGAAATTTAGCATTAAATCGCTCAGCTCTCCCTAGATTTTTTTCGAAAATATCTTGATTCAGGTTTCCTTTTTTATTTTTTACAATCTCAGAAATTTGTTTGACTTGATTCATCTCTTTTTCAAAGAACTCTTTTTGACGTTGCTCCGAGTGAATATCGTATCCAATAATATAATTATTTGGCATGGTGACTAAAAATCCTGCATTGAGTGCTTTTGCTTTGGACTTTGTCTTTAAAAGCTTCTCTACTTGTTGTAGGGGTAGCTCAGTGACATCCCCCGCACTTGAAACAATCGTGAAAAAATACTCAGAATTACTTAAATCAATTTTTTCTATGAAATCATAGACGATTTTTGGTAATCCAGAATAATATAAGGGAAAAACAAAACCTATTTTTTCGCTTTCTGACTTAAGGTTTTCCTTTTGCCATATCTTTGCAATGGGTATAAGGTCACAATCGCCTAACTTTTCAGCAATATCTTTCGCAATTTTTAAAGAATTGCCTGTTCCGGTAAAAAAATAGATTGTCGATTCCATGTATATTTAGAATCTTATTTTCTATTTGAGATTATTGGTAACTTAAGTTTTGGTGTGAGTTTCCAAAAAAAATGCAAAATCCTTCGAGTTATGCCGTTTGATGCCACATTTGTGCCACATATCAAATAGAATTGACTTTTTTACCTATTAATATCCACATTGTATGATATTCTGTATCTTTAGAATAGTCTTTATGAAAATATTCAAATAGGTCAACAATCTTCAAAAATTTGAAATCCTCCCGAAGCTCATCTTCTGAACAGAAATGAATGAAGAACTCACTTTGAAATGAATTTGGATCATTTTTTACTGATACGCCTTTTCCATAATATTGCTTATCATTTGAGGAAAGTGTACTCAAGAAAAAAAAACCATTTGCTTTTAAAATCTTCTTGATTTTAAGAATAAATGTGTTTCTATCAGCTATATTGAAGAAATGGTACACACCTGAAATGTAAATTATATCATATTGAGTATCATCTAAATCCTTCCAATCCATACATTGAAATGTGACATTTTTTTTGTTTGAATTGAGGTCAATTGCTTTTTCTATGGCTTTTAGTGAGATATCAATTCCTTTTATTGTGAGATTATCGAAATTCGCAGATATATAGTAGATGTCGCGTCCTTCACCACATCCAATGTCTAGAAGTGTTAATTGCTTAGATTGATTCAAATTTTTCTGCAGAAAACTTACAGCTATCCTTGCAGGGTTACTAATTTTATCATCCCCACTTGGAATATGGGTCATAGATTAACTTAATCAAAGGATGGTTAAAAAAATATGCTGAAAAAAAACTAATATGAATTAATTATAATATTCGGTTATTTCAGTAAAAAAAAAGGATAAAAATGTGAATTAAAGAAAAAAGTTAAGCAAAACGTGAACAATCCCTACGATGTATAATCCACTTATAAGACTTATGTGTAAAGCCCTATTAAAGTGAGGTTTCATTATTCCTTTCTTCGATTTAAAGGGACGATACCTAAATAAATATCCTGTAACAACAATGATAGCTACAATAATATAGAGCGCCAAACCAGCCCCCAGATCTGGATAGAATTGTAATGGACGACTAAGTTGTCCAGCAAAATGCATAGACACGAGTAGAAAAGCAGTAGTAAAACCAAATATATGTATGTTTATTAAAATTTTATATTGTTTTGGATATCGACGTTTCAAGTAATAAAATAATGGCGCAAAAAGACCTATAAAAACGGCTCCAATTATTCCCACCCAATGAGAGAAGCGTAAAGGACCGAGGAAAAATCCAGTGTCTATGAAATCAGCAAAAATTAATATCGTCATTATAACGATAATAATGAGGTACAAAGTTTCTATTAAAAAGGTTTTGTTCTTAAGTAATTTCTGCTTAGGTTCAGTCTTAGGAGAAGCTAAATTCATATTATACTTAAAACAATAAGGATATTTATGTTCTAGAATAATAATTTATAAACGCGTTATTATTAATCATCCTATCTTAGGTTGACATATTTAAAACTCCCGAAGAAAAATTTCTTTTTTCTCTGTTTTGTTTTCTTTTTTTTCTCTAGAATGATTCTGTAATTAAATATTTACTAACCCAAATACTTCAGTTTTCGAGTGATAGTAATAGATGGTTGGATGAAATTGGACCTTAAGAAGTAATATAGTTCCTCTTGATCTTCAAATTTGGAAATAACCGACTTTCTCAATTATATTGATTAATAAGCGTATCTTATAATTTTAGTGAGTTATGAATCTGAAAAAGATTTGTATCTATTATTTTTCTGGAACGGGTAATACAGAACTAGTTTCACAGTTGTTCTGCACGGAGTTTGCGAAACACGCTGTCCAAGCGAAAATGATTGCAGTTGAGGATGTTCTAAAAGGGAAGTCTTCAATATCCATAAAAAATTATGATATAATCGGGTTTGGACACCCCGTACACGCCTTTGGTGCCCCTAAAATCTATCTAGAGTTTATAAAAAGCCTTCCGCCTGCTGACAATACTCCATCGTTTTATTTTAGAACATCTGGAGACCCTCTATGTAATGGTGGAGCTACTTCCATGGTAAGAAAGATCTTGCAGCGGAAAAAATATAACGTATTTCATGAGAGTCTTCTTGTCATGCCCTCAAATGTGGTAGTTCAATATGAGGATGAGTTAGTAAAGCAATTATTTAATGCTGCAAAAAGAAAAATCTCTAAAATAGTGAAAGAAGTCTTACGGAAAGAATCTCATCTACAAAAGAACAGCTTGATTTTGAGAATAATCTCTTATTTATTTAATAAAGCTGAAACTCTTGGAGCGAAATATTTCGGGAGATATCTTTATGTCACCGAGAGTTGCGATCAATGCAATCTCTGTATACGTAAATGCCCCACAGGCAATATTTATGAAGACTCTGAAAGCAGAAAAATCAAATTTGAAAAAAAATGCACTTTTTGCTTGAGATGTGTTTATATTTGCCCAAACAATTCAATTAAGAATAAATATATGAACCTTTTTATTATTAAAAATGGTTATAATATCAGAAAAGTAATTGAGAATCCCGGCGTGAGAGGTATTTATGTGACAGAAGCAACGAAAGGTTATTTTAAGCATTTTTATAAATATTTGTATAATGTTGAATAAGCTCATTAAAAGATTGATACACAGAAACTAGTTTTTGTGCATTTTTAGAATTTTAAGCTCCATTTTTCTCAGAATTTAAAATTTCGGTTATTTCACGATAAATTATGAAAAAATTCCATTTAACGATTAGACCAAATCCATGAGGATAGAAATCTTCGTTAAATAGAATAAACTCATTAAAAAAATAATAAAACAATTAAAAAAAAAATAAATAAATACTCGATAAGTTGGAAAATAAGTTTTTGATTGTAACCAAAACTTAGAAAAAATAGAATTAATTATTTTCTATGCTTTCTATAACAATCTCGACAATAGACAGGTCTGCCTTCCTTAGGCTCAAATGGAACTTCGCACTCGTTTCCGCAGTCGGCACATGTGGCTTTATGCATCGTTCTATTGCCATAATTTCTATTAGACATATATATACTTTCACCAAATTTTAATTTTATACTTGAAACTATAAAAAATCTCTGCTCAAGCATGTAAGATATATTTTTAAATTTAATAAACCTTGGTATTATGAAAATACGCTTCAAAATTGTGTTAGAAAATATCTTGGTTATTTTTAGTGTAATTGGGTTAAATTGAGGTATTTTAAGAGAAAAAAGTGAAAGTATATTAGCTCCTGCTATTTTTCATGGACTTCCAGATGCTGTAGGTGAAGCAATAGGAGTAATCTTTGGTTTGCTGTAATTAATATTATGATTATTCTGTATATCTCAATAGACTGACTAATTAATATCTCGGTTATTTCACGAAGGCTTCTTTATTTAAAAAAACCATAATATTTATAGACTTTTTAGTAGAAGATAACTTAAATTTAAATTCGATTATATATATACTTCTTTATTATATTAAAGCGAGAGTGTTCATGATACAATGAGATATAGGAAAAAATATGCTTCGATTGTTTTACTTTTCATACTTTTGGCAGGATCACTTGGAAACAGCTTGATAATTGATATTTGGAAAAGTAATAGTAAATTTAAAGAAATTACGCCTGATATTCCAAGAAGCACGCAAGGAGGCACTATAGTGAAGGGGGAGGTCGTAATGGGGACGACGGATGGATATAACTGGTGGAGTTATGTTCCAATGAGCCTTCAAAAGACGGATACAGCATATATTCTTTTAGAGATGAGTCATTCACAAATAGAGGACTATGTAGCACTAACAAACGATGCAAAAAATAATGTCATGAATTGGATGTCGGCTGCGGAAGAAAACAAATACACTATTGTCACAGCAGTGGTTCCCCGAAATTTCACGTACGGTTATTATCCACAAGGGATAAATATGCATTCACTTGATCCATTAACTCCTGAATTCTATTACAGACCTGATCTTAAAGTAAACAATATTATTTCGGAATTGATGAATAATCTCACAGATGCAGGATACTCACCATATAATAGAATTCTCGTTGCTGGTTTTTCTGCGGGGGGCATGTGGTCAAATAGATATACGCTACTCCATCCTGAACGCGTTTTAGCAGCAGCTATGGGTCAAGCGGGGGGATGGCTCGCAATGCCTTTAGCTGAACATAATGGGTCTACATTAAATTGGCCAATGGGGGTAAATAATTTTTATAATTTAACCGGTACCGCTTATAATAAACATGAACTATTGAAAAATGTTTCGCAATTCATCTTTATTGGTGATCAGGATACTACATCGACATATTGTGAAGGATATCCATCTTGTCAAAATATAACAATATGGGGTGAAACGGATCCTGAACGACTCGAAAACCAAAGCAAATATCTTGCTAGTAATAATTACAGCGTGCATTTCGAATTATACGAAGGTATTGGTCATGCTTATACAACATATATGAAAAATGATATCTTTGATTTTTTTGAAACCGCCATAGCTGTTATAACCGAGACTCCCTCTGGAAATGGTGATGAGACTATTCCAAGTTATATTCTACTTGTTCTTTTGCCGATAACTCTTATTTCAATGATAGCATTAGCCCTTATCCATCAGAAAAGAACAAATTTCAATCGATTATAAAATTTTATCTTTAAAATAACGGTAATTATATAATTCAATGTATAATTTAAAATATTCTTTAAATTTCAAGAGTAGAGTTCGATGAAAGGGCAAAAACAATGCGCTTCATTTATCTGAATATTCGGTTATTTCACGAAAAATATGTATTTAAGTTTGTTTAGAAAATGTAGAATGATGTCACTCGAAAAAAAGTAATTCTTTTTAAATAACAGACGGAGGTTTTCGTTTATCTCCTGTAGTATCTTATTTTTAAAAGCTTAGAAATGAAATGGAGATTTCTTCATAAAAATAATAATTAACTAATAATCTTATTGAAAAAAAATGAGATTGGCTATATTTTATTTGCATCTAGTGTCTATAATACTATTTTTTATAAACTTAGGATATAAATTTAATGAATTGGTGAATTTACATACTCTTATTTAAATAAAAAAAAAGGTTAATTAAAATGGAAAAAGAAAATAAAACAAAACTGTTTTTCTTTATATCTGTAAGCTTTATTGTTTTTTCAGGTTTGATGTCACATGGCTTTCAAACTAATTTTGGAACCATCGATGTTCAAGAAGTAGCAATTGTCGATGAATTCGGGGGATATCAAGTTGTTGGAAAACTATTCCGACCTGTTGATGCAACTTTATTCAGCCCAGCACCCGCAGTTCTTGGATTACATGGATATAATAACGATAAAGATGTTCAAAGGGGTACTGCATTAGAATTAGCGCGAGCAGGTTTTGTAGTTTTGGTTATAGACCAAATAGGTCATGGTGATTCAGAAGGATCGCTAACATGGTATCTCCAAGGCGCTGATAATGCATATAAGTGGTTAGCGGGCCTCCCATTTGTCAATGGAGATAAAATGGGAATCTATGGTCATTCAATGGGTTATATTGTTGCTGAACAAGTAGCTCTTGCTAATCCCGATCATGATGCATTAATTTTCCAATCGTTTGGACCACTCCCACATAATTTCTCACTTACTCACAATGTTTTACATATTTGGGCAGAATGGGAAGAATTTTTCACATTTGGTGGGATTTATGATGAATCAATGTCAGTTGGCGACATCTATTCAGTTGGATTAGGTATTATAGGTGATAATGCTGGTTTACCTGGAGATGGTGAAGTGGCGACCAATTATGGAAACTTTTCAGCGGGAACAGCATATCGAGAATATTATGCCTTAGGTACAACTCATCCGGGTTTAACAATGGATTCTGGTGCAAATGCAGAAGCAGTAGCTTGGATGTTACAAGGTTTAAATGATGAAACTGAACTTGATGCCTGGAGCACAGTTGGAATATTAGGTCAAACCTATGTATATATGGAAGTATTTGGTGGATTAGCGCTATTATTTACGTTTATTTCTATAATATTTCTTACTAAATGGTTACTGGCGTTAAAATTCTTTAAAGAAGTAGAACAACCAATTCCTGAAAAGCCACTTCTTAAGAAAAAGTACACTTGGTGGTTATTTGCTGCCATTAATGCTGCAATTTCTGGCTTGGTATATGTTTACTTTACACATGCTGATGTTGATTGGGGATGGCAAGATCCTATCTTTGGTGGTGATTCTCCCTTTGTTTTCGGAATCTTAAACAATTTCCTCGGGTTCTTCTTAATCAGTGCGGCCATCGGTGGTGGATTAGTCACATTATGGTTTTTCTTGGTTAGACTAAAAGATAGAGACGGAGTAAATTTATATGATATGGGAGTCACCTATGGTAAAGATATGTCGAAAAAAGCGGGTCTACAGATATTTGGGAAAACACTAATAGTAGCTTTCGTCCTCGTCGGATGGATGTACCTTGTTGTAAGTGTCTTCCAAACCTTGTTTTTAGTAGAATTTCGGATATTCTGGAGTTTCATGAAAATGATAACACCGGAGAGATTGTTATCTTTCTTTATATATCTGCCAATAATGCTTCCCTTTTTCCTAATCAACGGGGGAACATTTTTGTTTGGGCAAATAAAACAAAAAGATACGAACACTCCATGGAAAACACAGTTGATTTGGTCGGTCAAAGGATGGTTTGCAATGTTAACTGGATTGATAGCAGTGATTTTAATTCAATATATACCCACAATGGCTGGTGCTAATTTTGCTTTCATAGGTTATGACTTTAATCCAATGATGCCAATCCAATTAATGAGCGTGATTCCATTATCTGCATTGCTTTACTTTTTACTAACGTTCTTCTACAGGAAAACTGGAAAGATTTATCTTGGTTCTTTCATTGGCGCTGTTATAACTGTATGGTTCCTTATAACCGCCGGGGTTGTAGGAGCAGGTTTATAAAAGGAAATTAAAATTTAAATTCTTTTTTTTTTTATTTGATTCTGAGTATCTTTAATTAAAATTTTTGTTAATTTTGAACTTGAATGACGGTTATTTCACGATAGAAAAATATTAATATGTGTATTCACATATTTTCACATAAGAAGAAATTGAATATATGTGTTTAAGATGGCTAACATAACATTATCAATTCCAGAAGACCTTAAAAAGGAAATGGAAAAGTTTCCAGAGATTAATTGGTCGGAAGTTGCGAGAGATTCTATAAAGAAAAAAATAGCTCAGTTGACTTTTTTGAAAGGATTTAAGATGGAAAGCGACATTTCAGTAGATGATGCTTTGAAATTAGGGCAAGAAGTAAATCAGTTATTGGTGAAACGTTATAAGAGGGATTAATTTTGAAATTGGTGATAGATGCCAATATCTTATTTGCTTCTTTAATAAAAGATAGTTTAACTGCTGAGCTACTACTTAGTGATAAATTAAACTTATTTGCTCCGGAGTTTCTATTTGATGAATTTTTAAAGTATGAGGAGTATATTCTTAAAAAAACAAATCGTTCTAAGGAAGATTTTAATCATTTTTTAAATATATTAAGGGAAGAGATAGAGATCATTCCTCAAAGTATTATTACACCCTTTATAGAAGAAGCAGAGAAATATACCCCGGATGAAAAAGATACGGTTTACTTAGCTTGTGCTTTGGCAATAGATTCTAAAATTTGGTCAAATGATAAAAAGCTTAAAGAAGAGCAAAAAGAAATTGAAGTATTTACCACAGAAGAAATAATTCAAGAAGTTGGATTCATAAAATAACACAAATTTTTTAATTTTTTAACAACATATAGACTACACATGGAATCTCAAATTGATTATTTTAAAAGATTGATATTACCCGTCTTGAAAACATATGGAGTAATAAAAGCGTCTTTATTCGGCTCAATTGTAAGAGGAGAAATGACTAAAGACAGCGATATAGATATATTAGTAGAGTTTCAAGAAGATATAACTCTTTTAGATCTTGTGGGATTACAAAATGCTTTGCTTGGAGCATCTAAAGTAAAAAATATATAACAACAGATAATATCCATATTATAAGTCCTACAGCGCCAAGCATTAATCCTGTTATTGCCAAGCTAGGTGAATCGTCCATTTTAATTCCAATACCCCCACATATTATCCCTACGACTGAAGTTGTCACTGGAACATACCATAAGATTACAAATGGTGTCGGAATGAGTGAGATCAATGAAGTTGCTATTCCAATTATCCCGAAAACTAAAGCTACAATACCAAGTGCATTACCCATAT
>JAHQWI010000176.1 GCA_029856085.1 Promethearchaeia archaeon
GATATGGGTTTAATAGCATGAAGCCCCACATTATGAATAGAAAGATAAAAAGTCCTGATAAAATAGGAATTGATATAATTGTAATGGGGATTAATATTGCTGAAATGAGAATAATAAATAATCCAAATATTTTAATATTGAATTTGGGTCTTGTAGGAAACACATTCATTTTACAATTAGTGCAAAATTGCATATCATCTAAATTTTGAGCCATCTATCTCTATGTAAACATTTAAAACGAGTTATTATTATTAATATAAATTAATAACAAATAAAAATAAATAAAAAATAATATCTTATAATTTTGAAATTATTGCATAAATAACGGAAAAAATCTTAAATAAAATTTTACAGAGTGAATTAAATGGGAAAAAATGATGATGTTGCAAAAGGATTTGTTTTTAAAATAACTGTGATCGGGGATGGGGCCGTTGGAAAAACGAGCCTAATTAAAAAGTATACTCAAGGTAGCTTTCAAAAAGATTATATTAAAACATTGGGAGCACAATTTTCAAAATATGATGAAGAAATTGAAGGAAACAATTGTAAATTATTTTTTTGGGATATTGCAGGTCAAAGAGAATTTGATTTCATGCGTCCGACATTTTACAAAGGTTCAAAAGCTGCCATAATAGTATTCAGTCACACTGATGACGAAAGTTTTAATAATATCGCAAATTGGCATGAGGATATCAAAAGTTATACTGGAGAACTCCCCATTGTTTTATTCGGCAATAAAACCGATTTGATTGATGAAAATGAGGTAGATGATGAGAAGGTTGAAAATATAGTGAAAGAAAAGGACTTTCTTGGATATTACAAGACATCTGCTAAGACCGGACAAGGTGTGTTTCAAGCCTTTCAAGCAATAATTAAAAATTTATATGACAAGTACAAAGACGCTTAGAAAATGTATGATGTTATTGACGAAAGCTATCCGAAAATACTATTTTTCTCATCGAGCCATTGCGCCCCTTGCATCCCAGTAGAAGAAAAACTAAAGAGAATAAATATTTCACTGTTTGGTAAAAAATTAAGAATTGAAAAAATCTCAATTGACTTAGAAGAAAATCGACATTTTACACAAGAATATCGGATTACATCTGTCCCAACGTTGATAATAGCAGATAAAAAGTTATCTGTAAATATTACGGAAGAAGAAATCATTGATGCTGTCCTATACGCATTCATCACATCAGTAAAAATATGAAAAAAAATTCAAAAAATGTTAGTATATTGTAAAATAAACTAGAAATAGAATAAAATATTAACTTAAAAGAAAAAAGTGATAATTTATGGATAGACAATTACTCTCAAAAATTTTAGCCCAAATGAGAAAGAATTTGAAGGAGGGAAAAGCTATCGGGGATATGAAAGTTGGAGCTCTGCTGGCTTTAGGTCACCAACTAGAAGCCATATTTTACTATCTGGGCCACGAATTAGGCACTACATTAAAGGTTAAGCAAGTAAAAGACGTAAGTCAAATTCCTAATGAGCTAAAAGAGATAATCTCTCAATTTAATCTAGGTGAAATAGACATCACTGAGGCGACAGATGAAATTATTGAATTAAACATGAAAGACCATTCATCTATTAAAGATTTAATTAAAAAAGGAATAAAAACATCAGGAAGTTTTTGTTCATTTGAAGCAGGATTACTTGCGGGAATTGTAGAAAAACTAAGTGATCGGCATTGTTTTGCTCAAGAAGTTGGATGTAGCTTACAAACTGGTGAAAATCATTGTACTTTCATGGTGGTTTTTCAAAAGGATTGAAGCAGAGTAAAAATTTATTAAAATGTGTGCTCCGTATTAACAGTTCTCCAAAAAGACTAATTGTCGCAAACTTTACTTTTTTTTAATGATAATTTATTCTTGGAATTGAATAAGAAAATTATTAATAAATATAAACTATATTGTGAATATAAAAAAAATTATTAATTTTCGAAATTACGTGAATTGTAATGCACGAAGAACCTAAGTGGGTTATAAAGATAACTCTTTTGGGCGAAAAGAATGTAGGTAAAACCTCATTGGTCTATCGCTTTATAGAGAATAAATTCAGAGAAAATTATAAAGCAACTCTTGGTGTTAATCTTCTAAAAAAAGATATAGATATAAATGGCGGGGTTTCTGCCCAACTCTGGGATCTTGGAGGACAAGAGTCTTTTAGATCTCTAAGAAAACTATATTTAGAAGGCGCTAATGGTGGGTTAGTAATTTTTGATTTGACAGATAGAAATTCTTTTGATAAACTAAATGAGTGGATTGATAGTTTTAAAAATGCGAGAGGAGAACAACCTTTACTATTAATAGGTAACAAATCTGATCTAGAAAATAAGATAAAAATAACAGATAAAGAAGCGAGTCAATACGCTAAGAATAATAATATGGATTTAATTTTAACATCCGCTAAAACTGGTAAGAATGTTGAAGAAGCTTTTATCAAATTAACAAAACGAATTTTAGATAAAATGATTAATAAATAGCTATTTGGTACTTTTTCTTTTCTTCATTAATTTTTAAATAAAAAATTTAAATATTGATATAGTTACTATCAAAATTTAGTGATTAAAGCTTATAACTTCTACAAATCTACCACCTTTATAAAGGAAGATTTATTTAAATACAAATAACATAAGAACCATGCAAAATAGAATATTTTTTTAGTTCTCAATTTTTAAATCCCAATTATCACATTAAGATTATTATTATGTCAGAAGAAGATAAAGAATTTGGAGAAATAGTTGAAGAAAAAGATGAAGATGAATTAAAGGAAGGGGAAAAAGGAGAATACGATTATGAGACTGACTTAGATTACAAGATAGAAAATGTAGTAGCAACAGTAGTAGTGGAGATAACCGAAAAAATAGATCTTAATCAAATAGCAAGACGTCATGCCGATGTTGAATATAATCCAGAACGTTTTCCTGGTCTTGTAATGCGGATTGAAAAACCTCGAGCAACAATACTAATCTTTTCAACCGGAAAAATGGTTGTCACAGGATTGAGACAAGCATCAGAAGCAGATCGAGTTGTTGATAAGGTTGTTAAGAATATTAGAAAGGCAGGAATAAAAGTATCTAATCCAGAAATCACCATTCAGAATATTGTAGCTTCTGGAGACTTGCACACGAATATTGATTTAAACATGGCGGCCATCGTGATGGAATATGCGATGTACGAACCAGAGGTATTTCCAGGATTAATCTATCGTATGCAAGAACCTAAGACAGTTTTTCTAATTTTTAGCACAGGGCGTATAGTATGTACAGGAGCTAAACGAAAGGAAATCGTTAGAGATGCTGTTTTAAAATTAAATCAACAAGTTAGAGAATTAGGAGTCGCAAAAAAAGATATAGGAGACTCTGAGTATCAAGACATTACTTTCATTTAATTTTTATATATTTTTTTTATTTTTACCCTTTTATCAAAACATATACTCATTTTTAAATTCTATAAGAAGAGGATCTTATTCGATTAAACGGCTTTTTTACTGTTAATAGCATTAATTGAGTTTAAATACTCATCATATAATACATTCAACAAACTAAACTCCTTAGCTTTAATAAGAGCGAAAAGAAGTAATTGATTTAAACTTATTTCATTGTTAGAATCATAAATGTCTTCAATTTTTAGAATATCACTGTGTTGATCAAGAAAATTACATAGGATATATCTATTTTCTTTCCTCATGTTTACTTTGTTCAGAGCACCGAACATCCTAAAAATCAGAGGAGCTTGAAATTTGACTGTATTATTACGTAATGATTGGAATTCTTTAAGATATTTGGTTCTTTTTAAATAAGCCGACATAAATAATAAATTAAAAATCTGATTATTGAAAAGAAGTAATATCCAGATAATATCAAAGAAATCATCAAAATAGTATAATAATGAATGGTAATTTTACTTTTTAAAAAGCATAGTCAAAACCCTTAAACTGGTAGTTAGGGGGTGCAAATTCGTGTTCTATTTGATCTACTCGAGCATTTTTGGGTCCAACTTTTGCGAATTTTAAGAGTTCTTTTAATTTATCCTCAGGACCTTCAGCCTCTATAAAAACACTGCCATTTGGCATATTTTTAACATATCCAGACAAATTTAATTTTCGAGCAACTTTACGAGTCGTATAGCGAAAGAATACCCCTTGCACAATTCCACTTACTTTAATGATAATCCGTAATTCTTTCATAAATTTACATAATAGATATCTTGGTTAGAACTATAACCCACAACTTCATTTTTAACAAGTGTTTCGAGGACACTTTTTAACCATTTTGTACTGGTATTTACAGAATTTTTAATTTCTTCTAGGCTAAGCCCATCATTTATGGCTAATAGAAATAAAATTTTACTTTTCACATGTAAATGATCCGAGTTTTGTATTTTCTTAAATCGTTCCTCGAAATCATATTCTTTAGTCCTCAGAAAAGCTACTTCATTGCTTAATTTGGTAATAACTGCATCTGTAGTTCGAAAAGCTTCTAAACTAGAGCTGAACATTGTTTCTAACCGGATTTTGAGCATATGTTCTTTAATTTCCTTGTCCAATTCTTTATTAAAATCCTCGAGAAGCTCTAAATAATCTTTCCCATCATCATATATGCCTAAAATTAGAACGATTATCATCTCTTTATTTTCATTATAATAAGAAACTGAGTTCCATTGTTTTTCTTTAGTAATTATATAGGATTCTGTAAAATTATGTGATATAGTTATTTGTTGCACAATTGGGTCTGGAATTTCTAAATCTTCTGGGTATCTCATATAAACAGTTCCTCCTATAACCTCATCCCATTTTATTAAAAAGATACCCGTTGGCATTTTAGATTGCTTTATAATTTTTTTTAATATATGTCTGGGTATATTACCAGAAAAAATAACCTTATTAATAAAATAATAACATTTATTAATAAAAATTTAGTTCTTCTTAGCTTGATCAATCAATCGTTTTATCATATCTAATTTTAAACAGTTACTACTGAAAGAAATGCAGAGAGAATACCTAAAAAAATAAATAAGACAATAGTGATTTGTCACTTAGTGAGGAAGATTTGAGCGTTTTTTATGTATATATATTAGAAACAATCGCGAAGAATGGAAAAAAGAGATTTTATACAGGATATACAAATAATCTCTATAGAAGATGGAATGAACATCGAAGTGGGAAGGGTGCCAAATTTTGTCGAGGAAAAAAGTACCTTGAATTAAAATATTTTGAGGCATATACAAACAGAAAGGAAGCGATGAGAAGAGAATTAGAAATAAAAACTTTTTCAAGAAAACAAAAGAGAGAGTTAATAAATAGTATCTATACTTAAAAATTAATTGAGATTAATGGTGGTAAACAAAAACTTTATAGTCTGTTTAGCAGGGTTACCAGCATCAGGCAAAACTACTTTTGCTATCATATTAAAAAAGAATATTGAAAAAAAATTCAATACCTATAAGGTTAAAATTGTTGATCCTGATATAATACGACAATCAATAACACCAAACAAATTTGATTATAGATCTGAGCCTGATGTAAGGGAAAGAAATTTAACAGAAATAAAAAAGGAATTACAAAAAGGCAGTATCGTTATTAGTGATGATTTAAATTATTACACTAGTATGAGGCATGATTTAAAGAAACTTGCTGATGACATTAAAATTCACTTCTTTATAATAAATATCTCTACTCCTTTTGAAATGTGTTTAAAATGGAATAAATTGAGAGGAAAACCAATTCCAAACAAAATTATTAAAAAAATTAATAGGAAATTTGATAATTTTGGTAAGTATAGTTGGGATTACCCCGAAGCTATATATGATATCTCTCGAATACATGATTTAAATAAAGAAATTGAAGATCTTGTGGAAAGAATAAAAAATAAAGTAAATACTTCTAAAGAAACCTTAGATAAAGGAAAAAACTTGAAAGAGATCTCCAATTTAGATAATCAAAATTTAGATAAAATAACTAGAGTCTATGTAGGAAAACTTTTACAAAATTCAGAGTTCATATCTATGAAAAAAAATATTATAAAGACAAGGAAATTATTTGTAAAGCTTTATAAAAATAAATTTTTAAAAGAGTCTGAAATTGCTAAATCTTTCAAAGAATTCTTAGAAAAAAGATTGAGTATTCTAATTTCTGAGAAGCTCTTGTAACCCAATATTATAAAAATTAAAGAAAAAGAAAATAAAGCATAAATACTTTAATTAATTGTGTTTTGATATTTTAATTGAATAATTTATTACTAAAAATTTTGAAAATGACACAAGAAAAAAAGATTAAAGAAACAACCAAATTAAGAATTGAAAGGTTAGAAAAAAGCCGAAGTGGTCGTTCTTTATGTTATATTGATCAAGATGTAATGTTTGATCTAGGGCTTAATACAGGTGATATCATTGAGATTAGGGGAAAGAAAAAAACCACTGGTATTGCCGTTTCGAGTGCTCCTGATAGAGGAAAAGGAATTATAAGATTAGATGGTCTTCAGAGACTTAACGCAGGAGCAACTATTGGCGAGTATGTTTCATTGCAAATAGCGGAAGTATATCCAGCAATTGAATTAGTATTAACTCCTACAAGACCAAATATCGATTTAAAAAGACAAGCAGATGCAATTAAGAGTAAATTAATTGATAAACCAGTAGTAATTGGTGATATAGTTGATGTTTTAGGGACTTTTGTTCAAAGACAAGATCAAGACAATCCTATGTCTGATCTCATGAAAATGTTTCAACTAGGTGGAAAAAAAAGGGCAACTTTAGGAACATTAAGATTAATTGTTGAAAATTTGAAACCCATAGACAAAGTTGTAAAAATCACTCGGGATACTATAATAAAAGTAAATAAAAGAGTTGCAGTTTTGAATGTTTCGGGTGGAGTTGTTACTTATGATGATGTGGGAGGATTAACTGATGAAATTCAAAGAATACGAGAAATGGTCGAATTGCCTATAAAGCATCCCGAATTATTCCATCGCTTAAACATTGATCCCCCAAAGGGAGTTCTATTCTACGGACCTTCGGGAACAGGAAAGACATTAATGGCTAAAGCTGTGTCTCAAGAATCAAATGCAAATTTTATTATTATAAATGGACCCGAAATTATGAGTAAATTTTATGGAGCAAGTGAGGGAAGACTTCGTGAAATATTTAGAGAGGCTGAAGAAAACGCTCCTTCCATAATATTTATTGATGAGATTGATTCAATTGCCCCAAAAAGAATGGATACTTCAGGTGAAGTTGAAAGACGTGTAGTTTCTCAATTATTATCTTTAATGGATGGTTTACGCGGCAGAGGGGAAATAATATGTATAGGTGCCACAAATAGAATAAACTCTCTAGATGAAGCTTTACGAAGACCCGGACGATTTGATAGAGAGATCGAATTTGGTGTTCCTAACGTTAAAGGAAGAAAAGAAATTTTCCAAATCCACACAAGAGGGATGCCTCTTGAAGAAGATGTGAATTTAGATGAATATTCTGAGATAACTCATGGATTTGTGGGAGCAGACATTATGGCAGTTTGTAGAGAAGCAGCAATGTTCTCATTAAGAAGGATTTTACCTAAAATAAATTTGGATGATCCTATTCCTAGCGAAATAATTCAAGAATTAAATATTCGGGACGATGACTTCGTTAAGGCAACTAATATGGTTGAACCGTCTGCTATGAGAGAAGTTATGGTTGAGATTCCTGATGCTTCCTGGGAAGATATAGGTGGATTAGAGGAAATTAAGAATGAATTAAGAGAGGCGGTAGAATGGCCTTTAAAACACCCTAAACTATTTGAAAAAGCAGGGATACGTCCTTTAAACGGCATCCTCCTATTTGGGCCGCCAGGTTGTGGAAAAACTCTTCTAGCAAAAGCAATCGCTCATGAGAGCAAATCAAACTTCATTGCTATTAAAGGCCCTGAAATCTTTTCCAAATGGGTTGGAGAAAGTGAAAGAGCTGTTCGAGAAATATTTCGAAAAGCACGACAAGCTGCCCCTTCAATAATCTATTTTGATGAAATTGATGCGATTTCAGCAGGAAGAGGGGCTTATGAAAGCACTCACACCTTTGCATCAATAGTTAATCAAATTTTAGTTGAGATGGATGGAATCGAAAATAGAAAGGGAATTGTGACTATAGCAAGTACTAATCGCCCTGATATTGTTGATCACGCCTTTTTAAGACCTGGTAGATTTGATCGCTTGATATATGTAAAGGAACCAGATTTTGAAGCAAGAATGAAAATCTTGGAAGTTCATACAAAAAATATGCCTTTAGCTGAGGATGTATCATTAAAAGAAATCGCACAAAATACCGTAGGGTATAGTGGAGCGGATCTAGAAAATGTTTGTCGGGAAGCAGGGATGCAAGCAATTAGAGAAAAAATGGATGCTCTTGAAAAAATTGAAAATAAAAATTTCGAATTTGCATTATCAAAAATAAAGTCAACATTACCCAAAGAAATTACAGAAAGATATGAAAGCATAGCTAAACAAATAACAGAATCCAGAAATATTTCAGAATCGAAAGCTGATTTCTACAAATAAATAAGAATTATTTTAACTTCTTTCCTATTTTAATCATTTTAATTAATTATTAAATCGATATTCCATTGTTAAATTTTAAATAAGTCTTTATCTAAATTATAAATAATTAAACACTATCGGAAAAGAATTATAAAAGAACATCCTTATCACTTTTTATCTTAGATTTAAAAAGTTGAATTAAATCTTCTGATTTAATAAAGGCATTAAAAGAAATTAAGGAAATTATTGAAGAGTTAAAAAAGGAAAGGAACAAAGGAAGTAATGAAAGCCTCTCTTATTTTATTTAATAAAAGTAAATATAATTTCTAATTTTTTTACTCTTTAGTTAGATTCTTCAGAACTTTTACACTCGTAAGTATAAATATTATTTTTTTAAATTTATATTAATGAAACTCTCTTTTTTTCTTTATAAATAAGAAGAAATTACTTATACGTGAGACTGTATGTTATTAAAAGGATCATATTATTAGTTATCATATACATAATTAAGGGAAATTGATGAAAAAGGAAAATGACAGAAGATACAGAAAAAAAAGTTCGGAAGAAAGGAAGAGTATTACAATGAAATAAAATATCTTGCTAAGAAGAGAAACATTGAGTTGCTTTCAAAAACATATTCTAATAACACATCACCTCTAAAGTTTCAGTGTAATATATGTCAAAGGACATGGACAGATTATAGAGTACACATAAAACAGAAAGTTCAAAGGAATACATTTGGGTGTCCCTCATGTAATGGGAAGAAAACAAAAGAGGAATTGTATAAAGAATTTCAAGCATTAGCCCAAAAGAGAGGAGGGAGGCTATTATCACCAAAATTTTATGGAATGAAAAAGGAACACTTATTTTATTGTAATAAACACAAATTTGAATGGTATGCTAAACCAAACAATATAAAAGATCATCCTTCAAAGAAAGGCACATGGTGTCCCAAATGTAAAATAGAGAAATTACCCCAAAATCAATTAAAATATACTATTGAAGATATGCAAAAATTAGCAGAATCAAAAGCAGGAGGGGGTAAATTTTTATCTAAAGAATTTCATGGAGTTGCGAAATATCATCTATGGGAATGTGGTACATGTAGGCATGTATGGAAAGCAAAACCACATGAAATTATAGGAAAGTCTACACGCCCTGAGGGAACTTGGTGTCCTAATTGTGCTAAAGGAAGAGCAGAAAGGATATGTAAAGCATTTTTTGAAGAATTATTTGGGGTACCTTTTGAAACAGAAACTAATTTAGAATGGTTAAAAATATATGGTCTTCACCTTGATGGGTACAATTCAAATTTGAAAATAGCATTTGAACGACATGGAATACAACATTACAGGTTTCATCCTTTCTATCATAATAATGACCCGAAGGAATTTGAAAGGCAGTTGATGACAGACTTTTACAAAAGAAGAATGTGTAAGATTCATGGAATTATACTAATTGAAGTTGGATATGAAAGGCGAAATGGGAAGCTTCATAAGATTACTATTAATGAGATGGAAGCTTGTATACGAAAAAAATGTGACGAAAAAGGAATTTCAATTCCTAAAAGAAAAAATAAAATTGACTGGACTAAATTCAAGCTAAGTGAACCCAATAAAGTCAACGAATTACAAGAACTAGCAGAAAAAAGAGAGGGTAAATTATTATCTGCACATTACTATGGTGAATTAATTAAATTGAAATGGTACTGTAATAAGCACAATAGAACCTGGGATGCTGCTCCAAATGATATAAGAGGAAAACCATCAAGACCTATGGGAACATGGTGTCCTTTGTGTGGAAGAGAAAAAGTTTCTCAAATTAAGAAAAACAAAGATAAGACACGTAAACGAGATAAGTATGGGAGATATACAAGTGATATTACTAAATCTTTCTAAATAATTTTTTTCTCAATGTTTAAAATGTGAGTAGTTTTTATTTATTTCTTACAACTCCCTTGTATGAGCATTTATTATTTGTCTCTTGGTCTTAATGCTGTTTTATTTGTTTTAGGATTAATCTATTATATGTTAAAATATCAGCAGAATAAAGAAAATGTACAGGAAACCTCTGAGGAATATAAATCTCTAAAAATTTTGAATCTTATTATCCTTCTTATTTGTTTAATTCCTATACCGTTTCTGATCTATGGTCCAGGAAATCCAAATGACGTTCATAAGATAAATGAGTCAATCTCTTTAGAACAAGTTTATAAAGCAACAGAATATTTAAATGAAGCTCTATTAAAGACTTATTTCAAATAAAGAATTGTTATTTTATTCTTGCAGTAGTAATTATTTTACATCTTTAACTTAATAGTTCAATATAACATGTATAGAATTAAAAATAATTTTTTATAAATTTCCTTCGAAAAGATTCAGGATTTTTACCTTTTTTTAATATGTATTCTTCGCATTTCCTATAAAGTTCTAACATCATGTCGTATAATTCTTTATACTTGATATTTGGAAGGATTATATCAGATTGTTGAAAATTTACGAATTTATTTATAATCTGGCTCCAATTTTTACTGCTTTTTATATAATCATAATATGATTTGGCACTTCTCAATGCTGCACCTAAAGCGGCAGAATTCGTAATTTCAAAGCGCCGTACCTTAGTATTAAATATATCTGCGGCAACTTGCAATATTTCTCTATTTGCTGAAGCACCTCCAGTTGCGTAAATTTCTTCGGGTTTTTCTTTAATCCATTCAGAATGCAATCTCATGGAAAGGAATTGACATTCGATTATAGCTCTTATATTACCTGCTAAATCATTTTCTTCCAATCCAAACTTATAAACCTTAGGTTCTAGTACCAAAGGCACTATTTCGGGATAGAAATAAGGTAAAATTATTTTACCGTAATTACCCGGAGGTATTGTTTTTAAAATCTCTGAAAACTGAGCCCAACTTAGACTGAATTTTTGCCTAATTTTTTCTCTCGCCAATGAACCGTTTTTATAACATATCAAACTCATGTAATCTCCTGTTGGAGCACCAAAAACATGCCCTTCTCCATTTAAATCTAGTAATAGCCTTTTCAAATAGCCAAAATATGTATCGCTTGTTCCTAGACTAATAGCAACTTTACCTTTTCCAATGAGTCCAGTGCCTATTAAACTATTTGGATTATCTCCAGACCATGCTACTAGAAGCGTATCCGGATTAAACCCATATTTCTCAATAAAGTAAGGTGAAATTTTACCAATAACATCATATGAGTTAGAAAGGTTAGGAAGTTTTTCTTTTAACGAGGGTGCTGTAGATTTTAATGCCCTGTTATCCCATTGTTTAGTTTCTATATTCATTAAATTCATCCCTGATCCATCACCGTGATCTATAGGGGCATTTTTTCCCAATAAAATTGAAGCCATATAAGAACTTACTAAATGTATTATTGAGGTTTTTATATATTCTTCAGTATGTTCTTGATAAAATTTACGTATTTGTGGACCTGAAAAACGCTCAAATGTATTTGATCCAGTTAGTTTTATAGTCTCTCTCATACCGCCCAATGTATTGCGAATTTCTTTACATTGTTTTGAAGTGCTTGAATCCATCCATATTGGAGATGATTTACGTGTCAAACAATCATTAATTTGATCAACGATAAATTCATTAGGGCTTAGGTTTTGAAGTTTTTTCTCGAATTTATCGTTTAAATACACAGTACCATGTTGTTGTCCGGAACCAGAAATTGCTTTTATCCCTTGTAATTGGATTTCTTTTTTCTTCATTATTCCAAAGAGAATATCTAATGCTTCAACCCACATTAAAGGATATGAATGTATTACTTTATTATCATTAGATATTATAATGCCATTTTTCGTATGATAATGAGGTAAATCTCTATCGTAATTAATACTGTGTCTATAGATGATCTTCTTAGAATTAAAATCTATTATAAAAGCAGTCAAACTCTGCGTTGAGCAATCCAATCCGAGAAAATAATCGAACATGATTTTTCTATGTTTTTAATATTAATGAATCTTTTTAAAATATTTTTTACCAAGATTTCTGAAAAATTTAAAACAAGCTAAATTATAAATCTAGATAAAAAATGAATTATCTCGAAAAACCTTTTTAATCTGGAATTGATAATTCCGATAAATCTTTACCTATCAATTCTCTTCCTTTTTCGCTTGTAACTGAAGCTGCTATCTCAAACCTATACCCCTCAATAGCTTCAGCATACATAGTTAGGCGTCTAACGAAATAATTTATTGCTTCTTCAAAATCTTCTGGTTTTGCTTCAAATATCCCTGAACCCTTTAAACCACTTTTAGTTGCCCATGTTTCCCATGCTATTGCTGGTTTTATTACAGGAGGAAATGGAAATACCTGCTCAACTTCAAGATATTTTTTCCCCACAGCATCACTTTTTTCGACAGGATACCATACATTGATTAAAATTCTTATCATTGTTTTACTAATCTTTTTACTTTGTAATTGAAAAATAGAAAATGGGGAACCTTAAAAATTTTGTTTAAAGCTTTAGTTTATTAAAAAATCTAATTTTGTTTAGTCTAAAAAGATTTAACGAATTTTTCAATTCTGTCCATAGCCTCTTTAAGTTTCTCCATTTTTGTCGCATATGAAATTCTAATCATATGATTTGAAAATTTCCCAAAAATCGAACCAGGTACTACTGCAACAGCTTGTTCCTTCATAATTTCCCTTGAAAATTCATCCCCCGTCATGTTGAAATTCTTAGTTGAGGGCATGATATAAAAAGCTCCAAGAGGTTTAACAGTTTCAAAACCGAGTTCCTGTAATCTATCATAAACAAATAATCGTCTTTTATCAAAACTTTTCCAAATCTTATCAAAAAACTTAGTATCCATTTTTAAAGCTTCTATAAAACCATATTGAGCAGCATGATTAGTTCCAGCGACGGTATATTGGTGAAATTTCTCCATTAAATCAATTATTTCTTTGGATGCAACAACATAACCCAACCTAAATCCTGTTGCAGAAAATAATTTTGACATGGCGTTTACAGTTATAGTACGTTCAAACATTCCATTTAAAGAGGCAGGACTTGTATGCTTCAATCCTTCATAGATATAATTTTCATAGACCTCATCTGTAATTAAATATAAATCATTTTCTATTATAACATCAACTAATTCGTGGAGTTCGTTTAACCTTAATGCATGGCCAGTGGGATTATTAGGAGAATTGATAAGAACTGCTTTAGTTTTGTCTGTTATAGAATTTTTTATCTTTTCTATGTTTGGACTAAAATCTTCATTTCTCTCTGCCTCTACTACTTTTATTCCAAAGAAAAGTCCACAATATAAATAAGACACAAAGTTGGGTGAACAGATGACTAATTCATCACCAGGATTAAAAATGGAGGCATAAGCTAATGTAATTGCTTGACTTCCGCCATTTGTAACCATAATGTTTTCGTTCCACTTAGATTTGATCTTATTTACTTTAATCAATTTATTTTCTAATTGTTGCAATAACTCGGGTACCCCTCTTGTAGGAGCATACATTGTAATATTCTTCTTTAAAGCATTAATATTTCCTTGTATAACAGGTTCTGGTGTTTGAAAATCTGGTTGGCCAATCCCTAAACTTATTACATCTGAACGCCCCAAAGCAAGATCAAACAATTCCCGAATAGCTGATTTAGGTGCCTTTGATACTCTATGAGACATTTCTTTCATAACGAATACTCTTTATAAATAATTCTGAAATAATTTGGATCTAAATATAATAATACAAAAAAGAGTCTTTTCAAATTATTAAAATTTTTTAAACATTTACCCCGTGATTACTTAAAATCTGTTTCACTAAGAGCAAAAAGGCTTCCTCTATATTTTCTCCTAATTTTGCACTAGTCTCGATAAAATGACTAGCTTTAATTTTTTCTGCTAAATCCTTTCCATTTTCAGTTGGGACAACTCTATCATTTATTAAATCAATTTTATTTCCTATTAAAACATAAACTCCTTCTTTTCGAATATATTTTTTAAAATCTCGCAACCATCTAGATTTTATATTATCAAATGTATTATAGCGAGTAACGTCATAGACAAGTAGAGCGCCTTCACATCCTTGAAAGTACATAGAGCGAATCACGTTATATTTCTCTTGCCCAGCTAAATCCCACATTATTAATCTGATTTTCGTATTTGCTTCTTCTAAATTCACGTCTTTTCTTATTATATTTGCACCAAGTGTGGGTTTATAATCCTCATTAAATGTATCTTCACAAAATCTATTTAAAAGGCTAGTTTTGCCTACTGCCGCTTCACCTAAAATGACTATTTTGTATACAAATTCTCTTAATTCTTTGACTTCTTCGGTTGACATACTGAAATTTCCTTAGTTTCTTCTATACTCATTTTGCATTTAATATATTATCTTTAGTATATTTAAGACTATCAACAAATCTTGATCCTAAATATTCGCTTAAGTGGATTTATTTATATTAATTTGTATTTTAACTTCCAACTATTTAATATTTTCCTCATTTGATTATAACAAAATATCTAACTAGGTCTTTATAATATTTCAGATCTTGCATTGGATCAAACCCAATACCTTCAAATGCCCTAAGTGATCTATTTGGTGATAAGGTTTATATGGCTGATCATCGCGTGGACGTAAGCGATTTTAAAAATATTGAATAAATTATATCTTATTATTTAAATTTCTTTTTCCATAAACAACCAATAAGTTCGAAGCGGTGGGGGAGTTTCCATTTCGGGATATTCATCTATCTCTCGAAATCCGGCCTCGTGATAAATATACTGTGCTGTAGTCATAAATTTCCCTGTTTCAAGTCGAATTGTTGAAAATCGAAACTCCTTAGCTTTTCTTAATATTTGTTGCAACAATACCTTTCCAAGACCCTGCCCCCTGTACTCTGGTCTAATATACATTCTTTTAACTTCCCCAACATTCATCTTTATCTTTCGGAGAGCTCCCATTCCGGCTATTTTTTCATCTATTTGCAGGATATAATAAATTCCTTCTGGTGGTATATATGAAGTAAGTTGCTCTACACTCGTTTTCGCATAAACTCTTATTAAGACTTTTTGCTCTATTTTATTATTCTGAATAGTACCCTCCATATTAAAAATATCAAGATCATAATGTTTTTTCATTTCATCTGCAATCCAAGACAAGTACTCCTCGTTCAAATCCACTAAAACGGACTTATGAAAGTCAAGATTAATAGGGATAAATTCAACCATCTTTAATATAACTCTTTAATTAAAAATGCTGTTGATATATTGTTGTTTGTATATTTAATACTTTTTTTCCATTTTCAATTTTAAAATAAAAGTATTATGATTTGGATCATTTAAGTCTTCTTTATCTCCAAAATGAGTTATTCTGTATTCTGAGGGAAGTGACTTTTCTAAGGAATTTACTAGAAATCCTTTGAACATATCACATGGTACTCCAATTTCAGAGCAAAAAATACATTTTTGAACCGATACAACAATAAAGTCTTGGGTTTTTTCTATAATTTCAACTTTCCAATCGGTAATTATGATTGAATTTATTTCTGAGATAATTTCTTCGAAATTTTTTCCATAGGGAAACAAATAAAAGGAAAATTTCTTCCCAATTTCAAAAAGAAGCATAGAAGAATCATATAATAAACAATTTTGAGCAGCAATAATTTTTTTAAAAGAGAATAAATCTAAATAGTGATTTTGATCTTCATCTCTTATGTTTTTTAAATGGAGCATTTCGGCTTCTTTCAAAATAGATTTCATTCCATCATAATCAAGGATATCATGATATGCCTGAAGAAGCGCAGTAATAACTTTATACTTTACTTCTCCTTTATAATCTCCAATCATCTGTTCTTAAATTTTATAAATTTTATTTTAAAAATTAATAATATCAATAAATCACATATTTTCAGTTGAATTTATTATTAGTCCTAAAATTGCTTAATGCTTTAGTAACTAATTTTCTAAATGATATATCAACATTATTACCAAATTTTGCACTTGTCTCAATAAAATCGCTTGTTTGAATTTCTTCAGCTAAACTTTGACCCTTTTCCGTAGATACTGTATGTGATTCTTTTAAATCAAATTTATTTCCAATTAAAATATAAACTCCATCTGAGCGTGCAAATTTTCTGAAATCTTCGAGCCATTTTGATTGAATTCGATCAAAGGTAGCAGGTCTAGTAATATCATATACAAGAAGGCTTCCAGTACATCCTTCAAAAAACATCTTTCGGGTTAAATCGTATTTATCCTGACCAGCAATATCCCAAATAGCAAGCTGAATTTCATATTCTTCGATTTTCAACTTCTTCATTACAATATTAACTCCTAAAGTCGGTTGATAGTTTTCTTTAAAACCTTCTTCAGTATAGCGGTTAATTAAGGAAGTTTTACCTACTGCGGGGTCACCTAAGAGCGCTAATTTCAAGTTTATCCTTTTTTCTACCATTTTATAAACTCCACTTATTAAATATTCAAAAGAGACAAGCCAAATTGAGGGTCTTCGACCCGATTTAACTTCATATCAATTTCAAAGATAAATACCTCACCTGTTATTGAGACTATGCTTGGTTGGAATAAATGACCTCCAATAATTGCATAATCTTTTGTACCTATAGAAATATGGAGGTGAACTATTGGTTCTCCATCTTTAAATGATATATTGCCCATACATGAAACTAATTCAACATATTCATCAAATGTCTTTTTCAAATATTCTTTTGAATCAAGGTCAAAATATCCTAATGTGAATTTTTTCAAAGCCCCTATACAATTAATCAACCCCGATTTGATATCGTATTTTTTTATCATTTCGATTATTGAATCAATTAAATCTTCACCAGGTTCAACTTTTCCTACAATCACACGTTTAATCTTGGATTCAATACTCCTCATTTTTTCTCCTCTAAAGAACTTTATCAGATAATTATTTTATATGAATTATCAAGCTTTATTCAAATTTAAATATCTACTCCTATATTTATTAAAACTTGAATCGATAATACATATTTGATAAATTCAGATTTTTTATATTTGAGCTAAAAAGGCAAATGTTATTCTTTTTTCTAAAACAAGCATAATTTAAATACCATCACAAAAC
>JAHQWI010000177.1 GCA_029856085.1 Promethearchaeia archaeon
GCTCGCCTTTTTTAGAGAGAAATATTCCCCCGGCTTCGCGTTATCGTACGCATTTCTAACCATTTCAGAGATCGCTTCTACTTTTCTTTTATGTATTGCTAGTTTTTCTTCGCTCATGTCAAACACACTCCACCTTTACTACTTCTATTCCTGGAGTACTTCTGGGTATAGCAAAACAGCAGATTCCTTTTGTCCCAAGACTTCTATCAATAGTTGCAAATAAACAGAGTAAGTCAGCATACTTACCATTAGTAATATACCGTTTACCACCATTAATAACATAGCCATCGCCTTTCTTTTCTGCCACAGTTTGCATCATAGCGGCATCAGAACCTGCTTCAGGTTCAGTAAGGCAAAAACAACTGCTTCTATAACTTTTAGTCATATCGCCTATAAATTTCTTTTTTTGTTCCTCTGTTGCACCAAGAAGAATTGCTCCAGTAGCTAAGTGTGAAATAGTTATCATCTGAGCAATGGATGGACATTCATAATTCAATGCCTCAGTAACGATATAGTGCTCTAAATAACTCATACCAGACCCACCATATTCTTTGGGAATATTCGTGTACATCAACCCTAATTCATGTGCTTTTTTTAATATTTACTCTGGATAAGTCCCTTCTTTATCGAATTCTATAGCCACGGGCTTTATTTCATTGGTAGCAAAAGTCCTAGCCTTCTCGAGTAAAGTCTTCTGTTCCTCACTTAAACTAAAATCAATCATAATATATCTCTCAAGTTTAATTTCTTAATATGTAAATCAAATATTTTTTAATAAGATAGCATTAATCGTATTGCTTATATTTTAAGTTTATTTAGAAAAGGTATAAAAGTTATATTAGAAGCATTTAGATCTTTATTGTTTCTTTTTTTTTAGAATCCATTGCTAATTTTTTTTTCTTTCTCCTAACCATCTCAACAAAGCTTTCCACTCTTGTTAAAAGACCTGCTTCTCCCGAATGCTCGTCCATTATAATCTTAAGAAAGGGAAGACCAACAACTTTCATATCTCGCATGATCAATTCAGAAATAAGGCTATCCGGACCACAAGCAAAGCTTATAAGAAATATAACTCCATCAATTTCACCTCGACCTACAGTTAGGAAGTATCTTATTGATTGCATTATTTCCTCTTCATGGACCCAGTAATTTCGAAGGCGTTTATTTATAATCACAGGTTTTTTAAAAATGGATTCTGGCATATTCTCAATTGTAAAAACCTCAACGCCTTGATCTTGGAGTTTTTTCTGAAAATCTAAATTTATAAAATTATCAAATATGTTATACCCATGTCCAAGAAGTAGAAACTTAAGGTCTCCCTTGTGTTTTTTCTTAGGTAAAGTAAATGGTCTATCTCTCTCTACTAATCTTAAGGCATGATTTACAGAAGCACCATCTCGGAGAAACTTATGATATTCATCAAAATACCTTTGTGCTTCTCTGTAAGCGTCTAATGATTGGTTTTGAGTCCTACCCAACTCTTTCCCTAATTCAATAACAGAAGTAGCAATAGGAAATTCTTTCACATTAACTTCGAAATTTAAAAGTCTAGGAACTCCGGGTAAGATTTTAATAATATCTGGAAGCGATAAGAATTTAGGACAAAAATATGCCTCTTTCACTTCAGATACATATCTCGGGACAAAAAGATAATCCAACTCAGGATGCTCTCTTATCAGTTTCAGTACATGACCATAATAAATCTTTACAGGAATGCAGAGTTCTCCAAATCCATGAGTTACACCTTCCTCAACTATTTTTTTGTTAGTTGGAGGGCTTAAAATAAGTTCAACATCTAATCCTTCAAGTAATTTCTTCCAAAATGGAAAATATCTATAAAAATGAAGGGCTCTTGGGATTCCAACTTTAATTTTTTTCTTGCTTGTTTGTTCACTTGTTTCCATTTATTTAATTCCCCAATAACTCATACATTAGGAGCATCATATTTGTTAATACAACTTAGTTAAAAATTTCTTTTATTTCATCTATTCTAAGTATAAATTAATATCATCTTCTTCTTCATGAATTTTTTTTACGGTTTTTTCAACTATATCTAATGCAGGCTCCACATCACTGATTTTTTTCCAAGCTCCCGCTAAATCTAGAATGTCTGCGTTAGATTCTAGTAATCTTTTAATCGCTTCTGAAAAACTTTCATTCTTTAATCGATAAATATCAAGTTGGTTATAAACTTCTTCCTTTATTGAACGTGAAGGCGTTTTTGCTCACTAGATATATATATAAATATGATCATTTAAATATTTTGAAGGAGATTAAAAGAATCCGATTAATTAGATTAAAAAAATTGAATTGTATTCTGACCTTTTTGATTACTTATTTCCATCTATGTAAATCCTCAAATAATTCAAACATCAGGAACATCGTAAAAAAGTAAATCTCGGATCCTATCCATCATATTAGCTGTTAATCTTTTAAGTTCATCATAATCAGGCATAGGTTTATCCCAATATTGTTTATGTTCCATGAATGGAGGTCCAGCTTTTAATATACATCCTTTATAAAAGTTCAGCATTTTGGCTCTTTTTGGATAAACATCCTCACTTCCAGTTATCCCTACTAACACAATCGGGACTTGCTTTTCGATTGCCATTCTCATAGCACCAGTATGTCCTTCTAATAGTTGACCTCCTCCAGAATTAGTAGTTCCCTCAGGATACGTTATGACTAATTCTCCCTTTTCAAGAAGTCCTTTGGCATATTCAACAGCATCTACATCATGCTCTCCTCGCTTCAATGGAAAAGCATGATGGTTTCTAACCCAAGCATTCACAATTGGAATTTTAAACAGCGATTGTTTTGCCATTTGATATGCTACACGTCTTGGGGGGTGATGAATTATACTTGCTGCTAATATACCTACATCCCATTCCGAATTGTGGTTACTACAAACAACAGCACCACCTTCTTCAGGGATGTATTTTTCGAAATCTATGACTTTATAGGGCATCATGATGTCAGACCACCCACAAACCAAATCCCCTGAGAAACATTGCATTGGCTTTTGAAATTGCTCCCGAACTCCAAACTCTTCTAAACTTCTTAAGATTGAATACCATACGTCATCAAAGAGTTTGACTACTCCTATGGCCTGATCTTTTAAATAACTCATGATATTGAATTTGGGTTCTTTTGAAATTTCTTCAGGTGAACCGATCGAAAGTTCTTCATCCTCTCCTTTCCCATAAATTCCTTCCCGTAATTCCCATATTATATTTCTTAAATCATCTGTTAATCTTCGAATTTCCTCATAGGAAATTGAATCAATATTATAATCATGATAATCGATTGGATTACCAACACGTACTTTAACTTGTGTTGGTTTCATAACTAAATTGCCTTTGGGGAGTGCGTTCCTACTTCCGACAACGGCCATAGGAACAATTGGTACCTGCATTTCAACAGCAAGTCTTACTGCCCCAGTTTTGAACTCACCTAATTCTCCATCCTTGGACCTCGTACCCTCGGGAAATATACCAACCCATTCCCCTCCCAAAATTATATCCTTTGCTTTTTGCCATCCTCGTTCCGGGTCATCACGATCAACTTTGAAGGCTCCAAGATTATGAAAAAGAGTTTTGACAATGGGTGTTTTGAAATTATCCAATTTGCTCATGTAGCGAATACGACGATGGCAAGCAGCTCCATAGAAGAATGGGTCCAAATGGCTTTCATGTGACCCTACAAGGATACCAGGACCCCACTCTGGGAACATTTGTCCTTTAGGATATTCTGCTCTGAAGTTCCAGAACGTTCGGGCAGCCCATTTGATATAAATATAAGCCGCCCACCACTGAAGCCGTCCTTCTATTTGCTTCAAATCTAATCGTTTGATGATATATCGATATAAATTATTCAGAGGATCTATAGGGTTAAATTTCATAAATTTATAGGTCCAGTCTTGATGGCGTTTCTCGTACTTAAGTTCCTCATGCATTTTTTCCTCGGTGGATTTCTTATGTTCCATTTCTTCAGCAATCTGATACCCTTTTTTCTCTACTTTTTCAAGTTCCATAATACTCAACTTTTCTTTTTAGAAGTTATTAAAAAAGCTGTGAAAATTTAATAAAAAACTCTATTTTTCAGCTAGTCTGTTTAATCAAATAATTATTTATTCTAATAAAAAGATAACGGTTAGAGTAATACCAGTAAAAATATGAAAATTACATATTCTAATAAAGGATATCTTACCCAAGATTAAGAAGCTCATTTTAAATAGTATTCAAGAAAATCCATAATACTCATTAATTTGTTGGCTTTTAAATTTAAAACAAATCGTACGGCTTCTACTTTAGCTAATAGAATGTTATCCGATTCTTTAGATAATTCATGGATGAATGTAATTGATTTGTTCCCAATATCTTTTATTCTTGTTTTCACTATCACATAATCTCCAAATATAGCGGAACCTTCATATGTAATATCAACATGTTTTACTCCACATGCTAATCCTTCATGAATCATTTCCTCAATATTCCGCTTATTTTTAATTGAATTCATGAAGCTCACAAAACCGTCATCGAAATATACCATATAATTCTTAAAATGAACCACACCCATCGAGTCAGTATCATTAAACCTAACTTTAACTCTTGTAGTATCGGTAGCACTCAATAATTTTTGCTTTAAGGAATCTTCTCTTTTCATCATATGAATTGAACCTTAATAATAATATAAAGAAAAAAAAAATAAAAAAATTTAGATTTTATCTATTTCTTACGTACTTTTCTGATCACTAAACCTGAAACAATTAAAATCATCATCGATAGGAAGAATATATTATAACCTGGGATTTCAGGTTCTCCTGCTTCAGAAGGAGGAATTTCAACTACAATCTGAATACAATTCGAAAGGGTCTCTCCGTAAGAATTATTTGCTACTACAATAAAGTAATAGGTTCCATTTGTATAGCTACTTAGAGAGTTTGTAAGATCGGTGACACCAGCTGCTATTAGTGTTAAACTTCCATTAATTTCCGTTATATAACTATCATATTGGTAAATTGTGTATGTAAGAGCTCCACTAGAGGCGGTCCAGGTGAGATCAAAATCCCCATCATCATCAGGGTCATCAGCTGTAGATGTAAGGGTGAAGTGACCAGGTGTATCTACGTATTCATAAGACATTGCTGAGATCACACCTAAAGGCCCCCATGCGGGAGTTTCAAGAGTAAAAGAATTGGTCTCATAATTATAGATAATGGTACTATAAAAATCTGGAGGTGCTTCATCCCATGTTTCAGTTCCACTCATATTGAAAGCAAAGAAATGCACAGCAATTACGCTGAGATCAATAGACAAGGGAAGTGTAATTGTCATGGTTATATTCCCTGTAATTAGACCATAGTTAACAAAGAGTTGATCAAAGAAAGCTAGTTCTGTCCCTACAGGTAAAGTTACATTGGTTGGATTGAATGGAAGGAAATTATAGATAAATTCTGCTCCCGGTCCTCCGACAGCCACATTAATGTTAAGGCTAATTGTCATACCGATGTCAAGATCAGTATTCATTGCAACAAGATTTAGTCCTGGAGGGAGTGCTTGATAGAATTTAGGATAGATTGATATGTAACTCCACTCTGACATGCCAAAGGGTTGCTTGATCCAACCATACATCATTGTAACTCTTCCAGAAGCCTCATCAAAATAGAAGTTTAATTCTCTATCTAATGTGTTGTTTCTAAGTAACACATGACCTGTGGTATACGTTATTTCATCATAAATACTACCGTAAATATCAAAGAGATCTGAAAGGTCAGAGCTAGCTGTGTTTTCTGGCATTAGTATGGGTGGACCAAAGTCAAATTGTAATGGTGATATCGGCCAATAGATATTAGAAACAGCTAAAGCTGTAGTGTCTTCAAAAACCCAAGTTTCTGTCACAGGATCCCATTCCTCTATTTCAGCATACACAACAGAATAGAACTGCAGTTCTGGTTGACCTGAAGGTATGGGAAGCCCTATTGGGGTAAGTATAGCACTCAAATTTGCATAATATGACATGGTTCCAAGTATTGTTGCTTTAACTTCCCTAAATTCTTCTTCATTATTTTTATAATAAAGAATATCATCAGGATTTACAGACCAATCTACTAGAGTCTGAGCTTTGATTTCATAAAACATAGTATAGCTCCCTTGTGTCATCAGATAGGATTGGACTATACCCGTAGATTTATCTACTTCACTTTTAACCACATCTGTCCCAGTAGAATTTACAACCAGACTTTCAAAAATTCCATTTTCACTATAGTAAATTTCATCAAATGGGGCATTCCATATGCGTAATGTATCATTATTCCACATAAATTCAAAGTCTTCTAATACGAAATTATTAGGATATAGGAAATTGAATAAATTTGGACCGTCTTCATCAAAGTATTGTGGATAAAAGTTATTTGCTATCCCTATTGGTATATCGACTTCCTCAAGTTCATAATCTATACCATTCCAGGTGTAAATATCACCAAATACACTCTCATAAACCATAAAAACAGGATCATCATCTTCACCACTGAAACTATTCCTAGTTTTATTTAGTAATACAGGAGAGATACTTGTAACATGCACTTTAACATCATAAGCCTCGCCAACTGGATCAGAGCCTTCATACCAATCATAGTAGATATCTTGTCCGGGAGAAACTCCCCAGGTTATTTCATCAGTGATATCATAATTAGTAACTTGTTTCATTGTAGCATTTATATAAATTGGATCGTCTTCCATATATGCGGCTAAATAAGCCTCTCCATAAGCCATAGTCCCATTATCATAGTAATAGCCATCAGAAAAAAATCCGTCAGTAGAATTCGAGAAATATATCCTATTTAAGCCATTATTAGTATAATTATCAAAAGCATTAAATACCACGTTTCCCATAGGACTATAAAAGGTCTCATTAATAACATCATCTAAGAAATCAACGTCTATACCACTTGAACCATTAATAGGTAATAAAAATGGCATGCCATTCTGTCCCGCTCTGATTCTATATGTTGAATCAATAGTGTCATATCCGAAAAGAGCAAGTTCTGATGAGTATCCGTCATTATATGGCTCTAATTCTCCTTCTGTGACATTGTAATAACACTGTGTCGCATTAACTTGAGAGAATTCATGCATTCCTAACCAGTCGATAGTAACATTCTCTATAGATGTAATATTATAGATCCAGATGTCTCTCCACATCGAGTATACTTCACCAGTGGAAGAGTTTGTTAAAATGAATTCACCTTCGAAATATATCTCAGTTCCCACATCTACATCCCAATGCCAACCGTTTTCAGGATCTGGTTCGGGTATATCTGGTCCGGCTTGAGCATTCAAATTAAAAGAACTGATCATCAATAGCATTGGAATTAAAATCAGTGAAATTAAGATTATTGGTCTTTTTCTTATTGAAATTTTCATATTTAATCATTTAGTTTCTTGTGTAATATATTTTATATTCTTATTTTTAAATAAAATGAATTAAAGATACAATAGTAGAATTTGTTTTTATATTTAAGTACACAAAATTGTGAAATATTAGTAATCTATTTTCTTAGATACTAATTTCATTCAGAAAAAGATTCAATTCTTTAATATTTCTAATAATTCATCAAAGGAATCGATTAATAGATCTGGTCTATACTCTGACAAAATCTCTTTTTTACTTACTCCACTTGCTACGCCTATTGTCCAAAATCCTGCTTCACTACCAGCAGTTATATCTGAAGGCATATCGCCTATCATTAAAAACTCCTTTCTTTTTCGATTATTATATGTTTCTAAAGGTGGTTGGAGTGCCATAGGATCTGGTTTTTGAACAGGAATTCTATCACTACCATAAACTCCTTTAAAGAGGTCGTCAATACTTTCTTTTTCTAAATGCTCCATAATTGTTTCTGTTTTATTATGGGAAACGATAAAAAGATCGTGAGATTTGCCAAGTTTTTTTAACAATGGTTTCACTCCAGACAGTAAAGGAGCACCTTTTGAATATTCGAGATATTTCCCAAAAATCTCCACAGCTATTCTTAATTGTTTAAAATAACTTAACTCTTGTAAGCTAGTTATATGTTTGAAAATTTCATAGGATTCAAGTAGTACTTTTGGTAAGGGATATCCTTGAATTGTTTCCAATAAAGCCCCAATTTCTTGAATTGTTGTCTCCATGTCCACATTAATACTTTTAGCAACAAGAATTTCTTCAATTGATTTTTCAAGGATTTCTCTTATGTCAAGTAAAGTCCCATCAAAATCAAAAATTATAGCTTTCAAAGAGCCAGATCGGAGCCTTTCTATTAATTGTTGTTCTCTACTCATCGTAGTTAAATTAGTTTTAAAATGAATGGTAGTAAAAAAAAGGATAAAAGCCTTAAAAACTATTGTAGAATAAGTTTAAGAAGGTAATTGTTTTAGAGCACCAAAACCTTGAACAATACCACATATCAAAAGGGTGTAAATCATAAACTTTTGTCCTACTACATAAATAAATAATCCAATAGTGGTTTCACTATTGGGAATAAACGAAAGGATTACAAAATATATCCCTAAAATTAATGCCGAAATTGTAAAAACAGTAGCATAAAAATTAGCATAATTGTTATCTTTAACTATTACAATTGCATATAGGATAAAACTCAAAACAATAGAGCCAAATCCAAGGAAAACAAAGAGATTATGTAGTAAATTAGTGATATCTGAAGGTGTAAATGCAATCCCGATATAGAATATTCCAGTAAGAATACCTAAGGTAGAACCAGTAAAATAGAATTTTTTTAATCCTTTAGAACTCCCAAAGAAGCTGGGGAATATAATATAAAATGGAATTTGAAACGCACCCCATATACTTAGAGTAACTGTAAAGAGTATAAATGAGAATGTATTAGAAATTCCCGAATGAGCAACAGTTCGTCCTAAATCACTAAAATAATTATACCAAAATACATAACGGGAAGTAGAAGGATCAATATAAGTCCCTCCTTTATAAAAAAACATAGCAATTGAAGTTAAAATAATAAATTGAAAACAACCTATTATGTTTAAAGCGCAGGACCACTTCTTCAGATTAGTTTTTGAGATCATTTAAAGTATCCTCTCAACTTCTTTGAATTTTCTAATAAATACAAGGTTTATAAAGAAGAGTACCATTAAGCTTAACGAGAGAGAAAGATATGCTAATCCAATATTAATATCTGCGATAAATCCAAGAAATAGTTGAGATATAAAATAAGTTAGACCAACAGAACTCTCTAATATACCACTAAATTTGGATGTTTTCTTCAATACATTAAGGGTAATAAATAGTTTTGATGCAGCTCCATAAAGTATTCCATAAAAAAACCCTGAAAACAGAAATAAAATAATAAAGAGATAATATATTTCATTTGCGATGAAAAAAATGAATAAAAATGGATATACTAATAATGTAATTATTGATAATAGTTTTAATTTATTTAAAGTCAATAAAGTCGCTAAATACATTGCTATAGATTGTGAAGCTACTGCAAAAATGTTGACAAAATATGTACTAGACGGGTGAAATCCTAATAATTCAGATCTGATTGGATAAAGCAACGAACCATTTCCTGCCGCAAAAGATGTATAGAGAATAAACAATAGTGGGACAATTACAGGAATATAATACTTAATAATTGTTGTAGAATATTGATTATTTTCAGGTTTATTAGTATAAAAATTGGGATTGTTATTTTGAGTTCTGGGGTTAAGAGAGATCGATTCTCGGAGAAGAATGATCGCGATAAATAAATTCGCTACCAGGAAAATCGGACTGATATAAAAAATGAATTTTAAATCATCTGTAAACTGTAAAACTATTGCTCCAAATAATAATCCAAAGACTATCGCGACGCTCCATGACAGGTTAAATCTTGCCAAATATTTCGGATGGTCAATATTAGGCGCGTCCGAAATACTTGCTATAAGATTTGGAAAAAAAAATCCTAAAATAAAACCTTCAATTAATCTTTCGATTAAAAAAGCAAAAGGATTCAACGTGATATAGAATATTGATTGAGCGCATGCGGCTCCAACCATAGATATAATTACGCTTTTTCTTCGACCCAGTTTATCAGAAAATTTATTTAACAGAATTGGCGAAATACTGTAAGTAATTGTAAGAGCTATAGAAAGCAAACTAATGAATTTAATTTGAAGACCTTGTTGAAGAAAGTAAATTGGTGTTGCTAACATAAGAAGTGGACTACTAAAGGCAAAAACAAAAGCTAACAATAGTATAGGCCAGAACCGCCAATTTTGATTAAATTGTCCCATCGTTACGATATTTACTTTTTACGTTAATAGCTCTTTTATAGATGATAAACCTAAAAATGAATGTTATTTATTAAAGTTAAATTATTTGAATATAAACCTTACAAACATACTTATTTGTCTTTTTCGTAGAAGAGTAGAATGGATAAGTTAAAAACTCAAAATATATTCTGTTATCTAATTAAGATGGATGAACTTTTTATTTACAACTTTTTAATGTTGTGTTTTGGATTATCTTCGGTTTTTGTTTTCATAGCGCTATTTTTTATTCCTGCTGGTTATGGTCAACATGTAGATAAGAAATGGGGTCCTACTATTAACAACAAATTAGGATGGTTTTTAATGGAAGTACCAACAGTTATTATCTATATTATATACTATCTTATAGGAGATCGCAAAACAGATTTAATCCCGCTAATTTTCATGGGTATGTGGATGGTGCATTATTGCCAACGAACATTTATATTCCCTTTTTTAATACGTGGTAAACAGCCTATGCCAATAACTATTATTTTCATGGGAATTACATTTAATGGTATCAACACTTATCTGCAAGCAAGATGGATTTATACTTTTTCTACTCCTTATGCTATAAATTGGATTTTAACTCCTATGTTTATTATTGGTGTTATAATTTTCATATGTGGATTTATAATCAACATGCATTCAGACTATATTATCCGTAAATTAAGAAAACCAGGAGAAACTGAATATAAAATTCCTTATGGTGGAATGTTTAGATATGTGAGTTGTCCTAGTTATTTTGGAGAGATTACGGAATGGACGGGATGGGCAATAATGACTTGGTCCTTTCCTGGACTTGTATTTGCTGTGTGGACATTCGCGAATCTTGCACCTAGGGCGCGTTCTAATCATTTATGGTACACTAATACTTTTGCTGAATATCCTAAAAATCGGAAAGCTCTTATTCCTTTTATATTTTTATTAAAAAATTCTAATATATTTTAGAATGAGATTTAATATAGATCCTATTTCTTGAGTCAATTAACTTTAAACTACCCCAAGAATCGAAAAGAGTCTCAGTTTTACCCAATATTAAAATACCGTTTTCCACTAACCGATTTTCTATAATTTTTAGAAATTTAGGACGGTTCTCGCGATTAAAATAAATTAAAAGATATCTACAAAAAATAATATCATATTTGTATGGTCTATTATGACCCTTTGTTACATCTTCTTCTACAAAATCAATGTTACTTTTAATCCTTTCACTTATTGAATTATTATGTCCAAAATTAGTCTTTTGTTTAGTGAAATACTTGTTCTCATAATAATCTGAGATTTCTTTCATAGCGTCATTAGTATATATCCCGATTTTTGCTTTTTCTATGGCTTCATGTGCTATATCAGAAGCCACAATTCTGTACTTTGGGAAACGTGGAACCTGAGTTTTAAGATTATCCATAATCATGGCAATTGAATATGGTTCTTCACCTGTCGCACATGGACATGACCATATATTAATCGAATTTTTCTCACTTGGAACAAGTTTTAGTTTTTTATAAAATGCCAGCTGATTAAGAAAGATGAAGATATCAATATAATATTTCTCTGGTTTGGAAATCAAATGTGCTTTTTTTTTTAAATTTTTAGCAGCATTTGCTTTTGTGCGAAAATTAGCCAGTTTCGAAGGATCAGGTTTAATATCACTATCCACATCTTTTTTAGAAACATTTAAACCATGTAGTAGAATATCTTGAAGAGTTTCAAAAACGTCATAATCCCTAATAAAGAATGTATAGTTTATAGTGAAACCATCAACAAAATTCTTTATTTCTTCTTTCTGTGAGGATATATGTTTTAAATAATCTTCAGGATCATCACAATTTACTCGAATCATTCTTGATTTTATGCGTTTTTCAATAAAGTGCTTGTTATAATATTCAAAGTTTAAACCTGTCTTGATTTTCAATAATTTAATTAATCTACGGTAAGAGAAATTATCGATGTGAATGCTTTCGATGAGTTTCACCTTTTTATTTAAGGATGTGGTTATTATTAAAATTTATAATTAGAATGATTCTTCCTGTCAAATTCACATTTCCATTATAAAACTTCCATAATTTATATTTTATTAATTGTAAAAGTTTACATCATGCATCTCGAACTTTTCGGAAAAGTAAAAAATAAGGTTATCATAAAAAAATAAAATTAATACTTCAATTCAGCCAATCAATCGTAGAGTGCCGTTCTCATAATCTATGGTAATTTTAATAATTAATATTAAATATTAATACATGCTATTTGTAAAATAAAGGGCAATTTCAAATCAATAATGAAAAAAGTAATCCAAAAAATAAAATGGCAGAAGAACTAACACCTCCTTTTAAAAGAGGTACTTCAAATTATCTTGATATAATGATGGCATTTGTGAATTTTCTAATTATAATATTCCCATTATCCATTATTCGAAATAATATTATTATTACAATTTTAGGTATAGTAATTTCAAGTGTCGTAATAATAAGTGCGATATACATATTCTCAATCAAGAACCCTTTCTATTCTATGTATTGTTATGTGCTTCTTTTTTGTGGTTTTCTTTTTATTTATCCATTAATTGCAATAAATCTTATATATGGTGGTCTCTTTTTCCTAGAAGGTTTCTATCTTTGGATTAATTCAAAGCTAAGAAGGGAACCTTCTCATATAAGTCGATTAGCTCAATATAGAACTGATGGGATAGCTGGTAGTATGGGGCTCAATATAAGAAGACGAGGCATGACCAATGTTGAACTTGAATTAGAAAAAAAAAGAATTCAAGAGAGAGAAAGATTAGCAATCAAATACAACCGTAAGCAGATTCTTATAAGATGCTTAATATTAGGTCTGAGTTTATTTGTTATTTTTATAGTATTTATCCAATCGTACGTTTAAAATTAGAGTAATTATCTAACTAAACTCATTAATTCATACAAAGCAAGAATAAAATCTAAGAAATTAAATTTTTCATCTAAATCTATTTTAATTTAAATGATAAAAACAAAATATTAAATTTAGAATTAAATTAATGTATGCTCAGTTCTACTAATAATCTCATCCTGCAAATCAGATCCTAAGTTGTTAAAATAGTCACTATAACCAGCTACTCGTACAATAAGGTTTCTATATTCTTCTGGGTTTTTTTGAGCAGCTTTTAAAGTATCTGCTGAAACTACATTGAATTGCATATGATGACCATCCATTTTAAAATAAGCTCTTATTAAATGGGCCAATTTGGTAATTCCGGATTCATTTGCTAATAATTGAGGAGTGAATTTTTGATTTAATAAAGTCCCTCCAGTTCGAAGGTGATCTATTTTACTAGCAGACTTAATAACAGCTGTTGGCCCTTTAATATCCATTCCCTGAACAGGTGAAATTCCCTCTGATAATGGTATGAACGCTTTACGTCCATCTGGCATAGCCCCGGTAACTTTTCCAAAGTACACGTGAACAGTTGTAGGAAGTAAATTAATACGATGCACACCACCTCGAGTGTTTGGACGATTATCTATAGCATCAAATACGATGTCAAAAACTTCTGGGGTTATGGAATCCGCATAATCATCATCATTTCCATATTTAGGTGTTTTATTAATAAATTTCTGCCGTATAATTTCATGCTCTTGAAAATCATTATCCAAAATTTCCAATAATTCCTTCATTGACACAATATTCTTATCAAATACATTATGCTTTAGAGATGCTAAGCAATCAGTGATACTTCCCATTCCTACAATTTGAATATAGGATGTATTGTATTTTGCACCTCCATCGTTATAATCTTTCCCTTTCTGAATACAATCTTCAATTAGAATTGACAAGAAAGGAGCGGGATTTTGAGCCCAAATACGTTCTATTATTTGATTTCCCCTAATTTTAATATCTACGAAATGGTTAATCTGCTCTTTATATGCTTCAATAAATTCATCAAAAGTTTTAAAATTAGCAGGATCTCCTGTTTTTAAACCAATAGTTTTACTTGTTAATGGATCAAAACCATTATGAAGTGTGATTTCAAGTATCTTCACTAAATTAAAATACCCCGTGAGGATGTAAGCTTCTTTTCCAAAAGCACCGGATTCAACGCAACCACTTGCCCCACTGTTATAAGCATCAATTTTTGATTTACTTTGACGAACTAATTCTTGAACTATTGCATCAGTATTGAAAACCGAGGGTTGACCAAAACCAGTCTTAATGATATTAATCGCACGTTTTAAGAATTCATCAGGAGTTTTTCTACTGATCTGTACATTGCTACTAGGTTGTAATATCCGCATTTCTTCAACTACGTCCAAGAGTATATACGAAAGTTCATTTACACCATCAGAACCATCTTCTTTCAAACCACCAAGATTGATATTACAAAAATCAGTATAAGTGTTACTTTCTTCAGCTGTAACGCCTACTTTTGGCGGAGCAGGTTGATTGTTAAATTTTACCCAAAAAGCTTGTAGGAGTTCTATTGCTTTTTCTTTAGATAACATGCCTTTAGCTAAATCATTTTCATAAAAAGGAAAGAGATGCTGATCTAAACGTCCTGGATTGAAGGCATCCCAAGTATTAAATTCAGTTATAACACCTAAATGAATGAACCAATAATGTTGTAGTGCTTCCCAAAAGGTTTTAGGTGCATTTTCAGGAACATTAGAACAGATTGTTGCTATTTTATTAAGTTCTTCTTTTCTTACTGGATCAGATTCAATTTCAGCTAATCGAAGTGCTTCTTGGGAATGTCGCTTAGCAAATGATATTATCGCATCAGCTGCAATATCCATGGCTTTAAGCTGCTCTCGTTTGTTGAATGCTTCAAGATCATTAAAAAAATCTAAATTTTCAATACTTTCTTTTATTTCTTGTTTAAAGTCTAAAAAACCTTTTCTCCAGATATTTCCACCTCCAGCCGTATGTCCAGGTGCTCTCTGTTCCATAAATTCAGTAAAAATACCAGCTTCATAAGAATCCAGCCAATTTTGATCCATTTGAGAAAAGATTTTATCTCGAATTGACTTATCCTTCCAATATGGAATAATTGTTTCTTTAGTTTTTTTTCTTGTCTCCTCTGATACTTTAAATGATATTTTATCTCGAGTGTCTAAAATTTCTAAATCTTGTAGGCTGTGACAGCATACTTCAGGGTAAGTTGGAGTTGCTTTTGGTTCTGGACCACGTTCTCCAACAATTAACTCACCTTCATTTATACAGATTTTTTTATTTTCTAGGATATATTTGAATGCTTTTGCTCTAGCAACTGGAGCGGAAAATTTATGTGCAGCACCAGTTTTATAGAATTCCGTTATTAATAATGCTCGTTCCAAAGAAAGATAAGGGATTGCCTCACGACTTTGAGTCCGTAGTTTTTTTATTCGTTCATTCATTCTTTTTACCAGAGATAGATATAATCAAACCCATTTTTCCTTATTTCTATAACTAAGTTAGAAATAATATGTTTTTCAATAAAATTGTTTTTATAATATAAGATAAGTAGAATTATTATTTAGAGTCCTGGACTTTTGAAGCTGTATAAATAGGATACCAGTCTAAACTTTGATGTTCAAAATACTGCTTGTACAATTGAGCGTATTTTCCACCTTTAGCAAGTAAAGACTTATGATCACCTTCTTCAATGATTTGTCCGTGATCCATTACTAATATTCGATCAGCATTAACAACAGTTGATAACCTATGTGCGATTATAATAGAAGTTCGATTGGATAGTAGAACATCTAGAGCCTCTTGAATTACCGCTTCTGTATATGCATCTACACTCGAAGTTGCCTCATCAAGAATTAGAATTTTTGGATCAGTTAAGAGTGCTCGAGCAAAGCTAATTAGTTGTCTTTGACCTGCTGAAACGCCTTTTCCTCTCTCCCCTACTTGCGTGTGAAATCCTTCTGGTAGATATTCGATCAGTTCTTCTGCATGGACAGCTCTAATAGCTTTCCATAAATCCTCTTCTGAAGCATCCTGTCTACCATATCGGATGTTTTCTTCTATTGTACCTGAAAATAGAAAAACATCCTGTGGAACCATACCAAGGTTCTTTCTATATGATTCTAATGTCATATCCCTAATATCAATTCCATCAATCTTAATTGATCCACCTTGAAATTCATAATATCTTGCGAGAAGTGAAACTATTGAAGTTTTTCCAGAACCAGTATGCCCAATTATTGCGAGTTTTTCGCCCTTTTCTATTTTCAGATTTAATCCTTCAAAAACCCTTTCACCTCTTCTATAACTGAAATCTACATCCTCAAAATGAATCTCTCCTTCTAATTCATTGACATCAAAAGCATTTGGGTTTTGATTAACATATGGTTCTGCATCAAGAATATCAAGAATTCGCTCATAAGCAGCCATACCAGTACTGAATTGAGGAAAAAAAGTAGCAAGTATCATAATAGGACGGTAAAATCTTGGAAGATAGAGATAAAAGATAAAGACTCTTCCAGGACTCATTATCCCCCTGAAGACAAAATGACCACCTACATACATTATAATTATAAATGTAACCGTTGAAACAAAACCAAGGAGTCTTCTCCACAGATGCGTAACTGCTGTTAATCTAAACCCATTTTTAAAATATTTCTTGTTTGTTTCATTGAATTGTTCAGAAACTATAGACTCTTGACCGTAGCTTTTACAGACATGTATTCCTTCAATTAATTCAACCATTGCAATGTTAACATTCTCTAAAGACCTCCTATAAGCTCTACTTACTACTCTTGCTAGCTTTCTAAGTGAAAACATGATCAATAAAATTATGGGAACAGATACCAAGGCAATAAGAGCAAGAGATAGGTTTAACCAGATAAGAATTCCAAGGGTCAATCCGCTTAGAAAAATATTGCCTACAGTTTCTACAATTAAAAAAGTAATATTTCCGAAATCAGAAACATCATTTGTAACTCTAGTATTTAATCCACCGGTTTGATGTTTATCGAAGAAGCTCATATCTTGTTCTTGTAACTTATCAAAAATATCCATTCGGAGCCTTTCCGAAAAAAAAGGACCAAAATTAGCAATTTCCCTATATTGCATGAAAAACATAAGCCATATAATTCCATATAGTATTATAAAAAGTATTGTAGCACCGATAATTAATATAAGATTAGGATTAGTCTTATTGAGTTCATCGACAGCATATCCAATTAATAGTGGATTAAGGATATCAGCAACCGCCGAAACTAGGATGAAAAGTGCTATGCGGATAACACTCCTTTTAAATGGAATAATCCTCTTTATGTATTTCCTAAATAATTCACGATCAGAATAATTT
>JAHQWI010000178.1 GCA_029856085.1 Promethearchaeia archaeon
CTTTTATTCCATCTATATCTGAACCATATATTTGAAAATCCTGTACTAATGCTAATAATAGAATTGTTCCATTTCCCACAAAAGGATCAAGGATATTCATATTTTCTCTATTATCGAATAAGTTTAAAAAATTCAACATCATTAAGGTTAATTTCGGTGAAATGCTACTTTTGAATTCTTTAAATGGACGTTCCTCATCAATTTTTTTCTTAAAACTAGGATCATCAACAGTAAATGTCCTGGCAATATAAACCCCCTCTTCTGTAAATCCAAAAATAAATTCTGCCCGGTTTTCAGTAAGTAAGTCGTATTTAATTACAATATGGGGAAATATTGGATTTAAATTACCTGATTTTATATTCTTTTCAGGATACTTATAATAAAGAGCTTTCACCGCTCCTTTTTGCTTTAAGCATACCATCAATTCTCTATTAAGAAAAGGTAAAAAATGTTTCACTAAAACTTCAGAATAGTATTCTTCATCATAAAGATTGGGGTAAATCGATATAGCATAAAACATACTTTCATACGCCTTCGGAAATATCAGATTTTTCCCTACAAGAATTTTATCAATGATATTTAAAATCTTTTTTCGAGTTCTTTCTACATATTGATATTTTTCTATTTTTAAAGGAAAAGCATTCTGAATAGTCTGAATATCAACAAAATCAAATATTTTAGCAATTTTCTGACAACCACCTAAGGTAAATTGTATTTCCATTAATTTATTGACATAATATTTCTCTTTATGTAATTCTTCAAATTCAACTATAGCGATATTAGCTGAATAATCGATAATTTTACCCTTATTTTGAGAATATTTAAGATAGTTATCTAGTTCAGCTAAGCTTAACTGCCAATTGGAGCCTAGTACAAATATAAATCTATCCATAATTATAAAAAAAAAAATACAATCTATAGATTTTAGAATATTGGATTCAATTTCTATTTTTCCAATTAATAAGAATGAGAACTCATCAATTTACTTTTCATATTTCTTATCTAACCATTCTTTAAATGCTATGGTAGCTTTGCCATGCCATATTGCCTTTTTAGGAAACCCTTTCTCAAATTCTACTATTTCTTCATTTGTGTAACTCACTAAACCTGGTGTATCTGTTAATACTTCTTCCTCCTCTAAATCTATTGAAATCTCATAATGTTCTCCTGTAACTTCTTCTAAAGCTGTCATTATTTCTTCAAGATCTTCTTTTTTCCTTTCTACTACAGGAACCTTTTCAAGAATTTTTTCTTCAGTTAATTCTTCTTCAGCTTCTTTTTTTGCTTTTTCATATGCTTTTCTTTTTTCTAATTTCTCTCTTCTTATTTTCTTTATTTCCTCTATAATTTCGGCATAATTATCTTTAAAGTATTTTAAACTAACATTGATAATATCTGAAATACCTTCCCATTTCTCTTCTTTAACTATATTTTCTGCCCAATAGAATAAATCCAAATTCAATTCAATTGTTATGGGTTTTCCCTCAGATTCAACAGCTCCAGTTAACCAACTTATGATATTCGCGATCAAAATGTCATTATCCAAGGCGCTAAAACCGTATTCTCTTGCAAGAGAAGAAAAGATGCTTAAATTGCCAAATCCAACAACTTTTCCAGCATAATATTCAGCCGCTACTAATAATGGAATTTTAGGACTATCTTCCTCAATCCAATCTTCTCCATTATAAATCCGATGCCAACAATTTAATCCAGAGATTACTATACCATCAACTATTATATTTTTCTCATCTTCAAGAAAATCTAAAATCTGGGTAGAACATGAACTTGAAAAGACGATTTTTTTTATCTGTTCTGTTATTACATGAGGTTTAAAATTTGATATGAGTGGTCTTTTTTGAAGGTGAACATAATTCACTGAATCATTAACCTCATCTGGAGCAAACTCAAATCCAAAATTTCGCGTTAATTCATTCAAATTTGTATTATTTCCATAATCTCCACCACTAGAGCTGGTTATTAAAAGACTTCCTCCACCTTTTACATATTTTTTAAGATTTTCAATTTCATTAGTCTTTAAGTTTGTATTTTTTGGTGTTGAAATTATAATGGTTCTATATTTTCTTAATTCAGTAATAGAATTAAATCCAGATTCAATTTTGCCAATTTTATAACCAGAAGTAAATAAAAATTGTATAAATTCAGTAAAACTAGAGGCTTCTAGTGTTAAAATATTACCATGGCCATAATCAAGACCAATTATTGCTTCTCCTGTCAAAGTTTTTCATTTCCTTTAATATAGAATTTTATAAAAAGAAAAAATCTCTTTTTTTATCCCTTATAAGATATATTTCTCCGATTCCATAAATAAAATTATCTAATTTTTTAGTACAAATATATCTAAAACAACATGATACAAATTAGGACCGTAGCTTTTGACAAATCTATGTGAATTTAATTCACAATTGTATCCTTCATTAAGTGCAATTTCTTTAAATTCTTCAAATAGAGCAATAAAATTATTTTTCTCTACTACTCCTTCGTAATGAAACATCGTTCCTTCATCTTTTACTAAAGTTAAAGCTTCTTCTATATAATCCTTAGGTGCAGGAAAGACACCCATGATTATTCTGTCAGCTCTGATTCCAGATTCACTAAATTTTACAACTTCAACCCTACAATCCCCCTTAATTGGCACAACTTTTTGTTCTAGATGATTTAGTTTTATATTTTCCTCTAAATATTTATATGATTCAGGATTCAGCTCAATACTATATATTCTTTCTACATTAGAATGTTTTGCTATAGGTAGTGAAAAATATCCTATTCCGGCAAACATATCAACAATAACTTCTCCATTTTTAACTAATGTTGCGAGATATTTCCTTTCATTGAGATTTCCCTTACTAAACATAATTTTTGTAATATCAAATCGATAAATTACATCATGTTCTTTATGATCAACTATTGGGTTATTTTCTCCAATTATCAATTCAATTTTTTCTGGTTCTCTAAAAGATCCTACTATTCGACCTCTATTTAGATAAATTGATTTAATTTTGGGGAATAATTCTAAGCAAGCTCCTCCAATTTCCTTTTTTTTCTCATTTAATATTGGTTTAAGCTTTAAAATTATGATTTTTCCTAAAGTTTGAAATCCACGGGGAAGTACAGAAAGTTCTTCTTCAGATAATTTATCTTTTAAATGTTCCTTTAGCTTTTCTTTGAATCCCATAATATAATTTAAATTTTTAACTAAATGTTAACTTGAATATTGCTATACATCTTTATTAATAATCAATTCTAAAAAAGTATATTTTTTAAGACTTTTATTTAATCTCACACAATTACTCAATTTGATACCTTTTTTTCTTCAAAAATGTAAATTACATTGACACGAACTAATAGCAAATCAAGTTAAATTATTATATTATAGTAAATCAATCATTATATACTAATAACAAATTTATCTAAAAATAATAATATTGAAAAAGCATTCATTTAAGAAGTGAAAAAAAATGACAAGTTTAGATGATTTTATAGTTGACGAGAATAAAGTATGGTTTACAGAAGGCTATTGGCCAGAAGGAGTTCCAAAACAGTTGAAAGATGTTGACGGTGTTAAAATCACTCCTATGTGGGAGGGATATCTCCATGCAGCTGATTACTATGGAACGTGGGATAATGAAATTTGCGTGTTTGTCTATGGGTCATACATAGAACGAGTGAAATTGAAGACTCTTTTTGAATATGCTAAAAGGTTTGGAACTTTTCTTTCCGATAACTTGGGAATAAAACAAGGGGATGTCGTTGCGATTGATGTACCCAATTCCATCAATTTTGTCGTTGCTTATATGGGGTGCCAATATATTGGTGCCATCACACAAGGAATTAATATGACTTATAAATCAATGGAACTATTACATTCTTTAAAAATGACTAATGCAAAGGTTTTTGTTATGATGGATATGCTCTATATCGCAGGTCCTAAAGATATACTACCTCAAACAAGTGTAAAACATGTAATTCCTACAAATTTTGTGGATTTTTTAACTGCAGATCAAGAGACTATTCAAGGATTAGGAATTCCAAGCGCGAAAGATAAGATACCTGATGAGACTGAAGATTATAAAGTGCATTGGATGGAAGATATTATCAAGAATACAGAACCTAAAGAGATCCAGGTAAATATTGACCCTTGGACAACTCCCGCAGTCTATCTCATGACAGGAGGAACTACAGGGTTACCTAAAGTTGCAATGCTTAGTCATGCCAATTTAGTAGCTAACATCTATATGGCTAAAGAATGGGTCAGATTGAGCCCAGGTATGATAACTATAGGAAGTATCCCATTTTTCCACAGCTTTGGGATGACTTGCGTCATGAATGGTGCTTTATCTTTGGGTATGCAGATGATCCTTTTTCCAAGACCGCCTACTGATGATGTTTTGTGTGAAACAATAAATAAATTGGACGCTCCTCAAGGAATCATGTATACTGGTGTAGAAATGCTATTTAAAAGGTTAACTGATTTCGTAGAAACCACTGGAGTTGAAGAATTCAAGAAAAAGTATGATTTTTGGAAGAAGCTGAAATATGCTACGCAGGGAGCAGGACCATTACATGATTATGTGAGGATTCCATTTGAAGAAATCTTTTGCCCAATAAGAATAGGTTATGGATTAACAGAAACATCTCCCATGCAAAGCATTGCTCCTTTCTGGGGTCCAACTAAATCTGGAAAATTAGGATTACCTATACCCGGTGCAGATTGGGCTATCTTCCCTTCTGATAATTTTGAAGAAGGACCTATTTGTGATGGCACCAAAGAAAGAGGTGGTTTTGGTATTGAAAATACAGGAGAGATTTGTTGTGCTGGTCCACATATAATGTTAGGTTATCTGGCGAAGGAACAAAAAGAAAAAGAGGATAACTTGAAAATGTGGAATGGACAAAGGTGGCTACTAACTGGTGATATAGGGTTTATGGATGAGCATGGATGGGTAGAAATTCGAGATCGTAAGAAATCATTGATTAAAGTTTCGGGTCATTCTGTGTTCCCAAAAGAAGTTGAGGATTTACTAGGAAATCATGAAGCTATCGATGAAGTTGCTGTCGCAAGTCTACCAGATGAAAATACTGGAGAAAAGGTTAAAGCATGGATTACATTAAAGAAAGGTTACAAAATCGGTAAAAATATAGAAGTTGAAGACATTAAACAATGGGCTTTAAACAATATGGCAAAGTGGAAAACTCCTCGGTTGATTGAGGTTGTGCGGAAGATGCCAGTTAGCATGACTGGAAAAGTTCAGAGACGTGAACTCCAAGAAAAGGATACAGATAAACTCAAGGAAGGAAAACCAATTAAAGGCTAGATCGATTTTTATTAACCAAATTTTTTTTTAAATTTATTAATTCTTATATATCTAAAAGTGTTACTACGCATATTTAATATAACCATATATTAAGTCACTTAACTCTATGTTTTACTTCTTGGCATTACTCTTATTATCTGCCATAGTAATAGAAAACAAATGGTTATCTCGAGTTTCAATAATTACAACATAGATTTTTCGATTCTTTATGCTATATGCTATAGTCAACTCACATCTTTTAAATTTATCTGGCTCCTATTAAATAAATTTTTAAGATCAGGTTATGAATAATTTTATAGAACAATATAAAAAATAAATGTGAAAGAAAATGTCACTTCAAAAAACTCGAGAATTTATCCTCCAAGAAAAAATGATTTCTTTAACAGATAAAGGCAAAATAATGAATATCGAAAAAAGAGTTGTTGGTACTTTCGTGGGTAAATTGATAAAAATCGGGAATACGTACCGAATCAGAGATCTTAATGAAACACCTGTCTTAACTATTCATGAAAAGATAATTTCATTGCGTTCCGCATATACTTTTTATAAAGGTGGTGAACGAGATGATGATAAACTCATAGGGAAAATGAAGCAAAAACTTGTATCTATAAAACCAAAATATTGGTTCGAAGATCCAAATGAAAATAGAGTTTTTACAATGAAAGGAAATATTCTAACGCTGAAATTCAAAATTTTTAAGGATAATAGACTTGTAGCGGAAATACACAAAAAACTGTTTAAGAGTCTAATTAAAGGAACTTTTGGAATAAGAATGAATCCTGATTTAGATGATGACTCCGCTATGCTTGTATTAGGAATAGTAATAATGATACACCATGAAAAAGAAGAAAATAGTAAACGTAGTCGCCGTCGATTCTGATTTTATTTTTGAATATCCTGCCCGAATGGAAAATATTTTTTCTATTTTTTTTAATTAAATCTTCTACGATATTTGACATAATGACATTTTTTTGCTAAGATGGTAACCGAATGGTTTCAGAATTGAAAGGCTATTCCACCCTGTTCTCTTATTTTTTTTGACTACTCACTTATATAACTTTGAGGAATAATACATATTACAGGAATGGAGTACTTGTGAGACGTTTGAGAAAGTAGTGATAAATGAATTAGAATTCAAGTTTCTATATTTGAAGTCTGAAAAATTTATAAATTTAAATGGATAATAATATTATAATTATCCACAGAAGTTTACTAAGAAGTCAAATTTTCATAAGTATGTAACTCAAATAATCAAGGAATACCTATGGTAAATATACAAATATTAACTAGTATATTAAATCAGACTCATCAAGTTAATCCAAACGATATTGTAAAAGGAGAAATTAGAATAGAATGTTTCTTTGAGAAACCAAAAGAAGAACAAGAACAAATAATTAAAAAAATTAAAAATATTGAAATAAAGTGTATTGATACTTATCAAGAATCAACCTATTCAAAATTATATGGAAAAAATACTTGGAAGACTCGTAAAAAAATACTTAAAAAAAGTATCTTAGCAAAAGATAAAGAAATAAAACCCAACGAGTTAAAGATCTTTCCATTTGAGTTTAGACTACCAACTACTTGGTCCCCGAAAGCAGGACAGTCTTACTATCGAGATTGGCACATCGCATTATCGATTCTAACAAAAGTTGGAAAGACCTATGAAAATTATATCGTTTTACCTGTTAAAGATTCACAACGTCCCGCATCATATACAATAGAAAAACCTTTTACTGCACCAGCACAGACACAAGTCATAATTCAAAATATTCAAACATCCTTAGTAGGAAAAGATACACAAAATGAAACAGATACACAAAATGAGACAGATCTTAAATTTTGTTCTTATTGCGGCAAACAAATCAAACAAGATGTTCTATATTGCCAGTATTGCGGGGCACAACAACAACTTTAAAAAAATTTAACTTGGTTGTAAGAAATTTTAGAAGCTTTATAACCTAAAACATTATCTAATTTTAGATGGATAGGATAAATCTTAATAAAACCAAATTTTAATACTTAATCACTCAGAAATATAGCATTTGAATGGTAAAGGTTATAAAGAACATTCAAAAAAAGAATATAAATAAAATGTGATTAAATGACAATAGAAACAAATATTACCAAAATGTTTGGTATCAAACACCCTATTTTTTCTGCAGCGATGGGATCCTTTTATACCACAGATCTTTGTGTGGCAGTTAGTGAGGCAGGTGGATTAGGCGTATTTAAAAAAGATATACCAATATTCAATTAATTGATTTATGAATACTGAATTAACGATTTTCTTCGATATTCAGCATAATCACATATTTTTGCTAAAGCGTTAACCGGGCGGTCCCAGAATTGAAAAACTATTCCTCCAAGCTCTCTTATTTTTTTTGACCACGGATCAGCATAACTTTGAGGGTTTATATAGATGACAGGAATTGAATATTTTTGAGAGTTTTTAATTGTAGGCGTAATTACCAATTTATCCATATCGTCGATCTTATCTCTCATATCTTCTCTCAATTCTATATGTTTGGATACTCTATTGTTCTCTTGCTCAAACGATGTCATACTTTGGAAACCCATAGCCCCATATATTATGATTATATCAATTTCGCCAGATTTCATAAGTATTTTTGGGAAGTTTATGTACAGATTAAATATATTCATATCAAAAGTGATATCTATTGGATTACTCCAACTTGCTGTATGAGGTAACATACTTTTTAGTTTTGATTGAAGTGATTCTGAAAATTCGGGCACAATTAACCCCTTCCTTTCAGCATTGTTTGCAATAAGGGCTCCTGGTCCTCCTGCAAAAGTTATTATTCCAATACGTTTTCCTTTAGGATATGGAAAATTTGGCGTTAAAAGCATAGAGCATATGTCTAAAAATTCTTCAATATAATCAGTCTTTATAATACCAGTTTCTTTAATCATAGCATCAAAAATTTTTATATTTCCTGCAATTGAACCTGTATGGCTCTTGATGGCACGATTCCCTGCTCTAGATCCTCCCCCATATATAGCAATTATAGGTTTTTTTTGCGTTATTTCTTTTGCTAATTGTAAAAATTGCTTTCCTCTTTTAATTTCTTCAATGTATAATCCAATTACATCAGTTTCTTCATCATCTTTAAAGTAATCTAAAAAATCTACTAGATCTATATTTGCCTCATTACCTACTGAAATAGCTTTACCAACACTAAAATCAGGATATTCAGAATCCAACCATAACTGACTGGCCAAAGTACCACTTTGAGAAGCTATTGAAAATTTACTTCGCTTAGATTGTTCCCTCCACATCATCATATTGAACTTTCCGTCACCTTCAGGATAGATCCAGCTACTGTATAGCCCTAAACAATTAGGACCAGTAAATCTAATTCCGTAATAATTGGCAATTTCAATAATTTCGTCTGTCAGTGTATTTGTTCGATCTCCTACAAGTTCTCTAAAGCCACCAGAAATTAACACAATTTTTTTAACACCCATCTCCCCGCATTCTTTAAAAACCTGCGGAACGACTTTAGGAGGTAGTACTATAATTACAAGATCAGGCACTTCTGGAACCTCAGCAATAGTCTTATAAGCTTTATATCCCAAAACTGTATCTAATTTTAGATGTATTGGAAAGATTTTACCTTTAAAATTAGAATTAATGATTCTAATTAGCAGCATAGTTCCCATCGTCGTACCGAAGGTGTTGTTAGCGCCGTATATAGCAATACTTTTTGGACTTAGAAAATCATGTAAAAAATGACTAGACATGTCCTATTATTATTCTTTTAAGTGAGAAATATATAATTTAAAACTAAATAGGAAAATACATGTAAATTTTAATACTTATTTAGTCGAAATTTAAGTAATTGAACAGCAAAAATTATAAAGGACAAAAATTAAACCGTAATTAAAATTTGAATTTTTATAATAAAAAAATAATCGTGGTTATATGACAATAGAAACAAATATTACCAAAATGTTTGGAATAAAGCACCCGATTTTCTCAGCAGCAATGGGGCCTTTTTATACCACAGATCTCTGCGTTGCAGTTAGCGAAGCGGGTGGTTTGGGTGTATTATCCCACACTACTATAAAACGTGGTGATGATATTGGTACTGAAGCTTCAACAAGCTCAGCAAGGTTGGGTGCTGACGCTGTAGAAGCAATGAAAGAGAACATGAAATTTGTTGTAGAACACACAGATAAGCCTTTTGGGTTTAACATCAGAACTTCCAGGAATGAAGTACAGGCGGATAAGCTGTGCAGTGAAATTCCTAAATTTATTATGGAGAATCCAAAAATAAGAGATCAGTGTATTTATGCTTTGACAAGTGCGGGCTCATCTCGAAAACTACCCGAGAGCAAATCATTCCAAGAACTAAAAAAGAAATCTGAAATTAAACATTTTCATGTTGCTCCCGCCTTATGGTTAGCAGATAAATGTGTTGCATCTGGTGTGGATGGAATGGTTGTAACCGGTGGTGAAGGTGGAGGTCATCAATCATACGAGAAAGTAAGTACTCTTGTATTACTTCAACAAGTCCAAAAAAAACATCCTGGTTTTCCAGTAATTGCTTGTGGAGGGTTTGCCACTGGTGCTGGCTTTGCTGCTGCATTGAGTATGGGCGCTGGAGGTATTGCTATGGGCTCACGTTTTATAGCAAGTAAAGATGCTGAATTTAATGAAAATTATAAAGGTGTTGTACCTCCATCTAAAGCTTCGGATACGGTTTTAGTCACAGGTGCTTTAGGACCTATTCGTTTGTGGAAGAATGAGTATAGTCTTCATCATGGACTTGTCGAAGATAAACAAGCGAAAATAGCCGAAGAACAAAAAGTTGCCAAGATGTCTCGTGAAGACTTGATAAAAGAGTTCATTGCTACTGCTAATGCATATCTGGCTGCTTATAGGGGAGATGTGAATTCAGGGGCAGTACTTTTAGGTCAGAGTATTGGTGTAATTGATAGTATTGAAAGTGTCTCAGATATAATTAATGATATTGTGTCTGAAGCAGAATCATTACTGAAGAGTGCAGCTGGTTATATTAAATGATTTGTTTTAAACTCTAGAATATTATTTTTCTTTTTATTTTCTAATTTTAATAAAAAAAAGAGAAAATTTCTGAAGTTATATGGATTTATACCTTGTTCAACCGTTTATAGGTTTTATTCATATTTTTATATATATTTTGAAATTCAGAGAAGAGACTATCATAAGTTTTCCTATTTTCTGGATTTGGAGTGAATTCTTTAGAAATTTCGCAACATCTCTGAATCTCATTCCATTTAAGGTATCCTAAACCCACTGAAGCTATATAAGCAGCACCACGAGCATTAGCTTGAATAGGATCTACCACCTGTTTAATTTTTCTATTAAGAATATCCGCCATAATTTGGCACCAAATATCACTTTGAGCCCCCCCACCAATCATGTTAAGTTCAGGTATAATATTACTCTTTTTTGGGATACCACGCTCTTTTATTACCCATTTTCTTATAAAATTCTCTATAACTGTTAACAACCATTTAATATTATACCCAACACCTTCAAATATAGCACGAATTATATGTTCTCTTGACATTTCAAAAGATAAATTATATAAACCTCCACGAATGGTTGCATCATCTACAGGTGATCTTTCACCTATAAGCCAAGGAGTAAAAATAAGATTATTTGAGCCTGCGGGAACCTTTTTTACGATTTGATCAAAAATTTTGTAAACATCTGGTACAGCTTCTTCTTTTAACAATTCGTCTTTATGATAAAGAATCTTATCTCTCAGAAAAGATAAAGCCCCTCCTGCTATATTTTGCTCGTTTCCTACAAGATATCTTCCAGGTATAGCAGATGGTATACTACCCAAATTATGAATTATATCTGTTTTCTTATAGGGAATATGAGTAAAAATCCAATCACTTGTACCAATATATATATGAGCTTCATAATCATTGACTGCGCCAGATCCAATTGTTGCAGTATGTATATCTGGAGCACCCATGACTACTTTTGTATTTTTCTCTAATCCAAGTTCTTCGGCTACTTCCTTTTTAAGTGGTCCTAGAATGTCTGTGCAGTTCTTCAATTCAGGAAACTTTGTCTTATCAACTTTAAACATCTTCATTAGCTTTTTAGAATAATGAATATTGTTTAAATCTCTCGTATCTGTAATCCAATGAAGATGAATTGATGCAGTAGACGCCGCAAATTTTCCAGTCAATTTAAGGTTAACATAATCTTGAGGTTCTAAAAATACAAACGTTTTTTCATATATATCTGGGAATTCATCTTTTATAACTAAGATATGAGCAATTGAATCTTTACCATGCGAAGCTGGACCTCCCGCTGTTCTCTTTAAAAGACTCAAAATTTTCCTTAAATTATATCCCGAGACTTTTAATAACCCTTTATTAAGTTTTTCTATGTACTTCGCACCACGGGTATCCATCCAAATAATTGAGTTCATAAGATGATTTCCATCTTTATCAACTGCAACTGTACCGCTCCATTGACTAGAGTTGCATACTCCTACTATATTCTCAACTTTTACTTTACCATTATCAATCACTTTCTTAGCAGCATATTTGATAGCATCCCACCAATCATCTGGGTTTTGCTCAACAATTCCACCACTGAATGCATTTATTGGTGTTTCTTGGAAAGCCCAATCAATAACCTCCCCTTCGGTAGACACAATTGCAAGCTTCGGTCCTTGAGTTCCATGGTCAACTGCAAGTATATATTTTTTTTCACTAATCATAATAATTAGATTAAATGCTATAAAACTAAATAAAGGTTCTTTGAAGGATATTTATAAAATAAAAAAAAAATTAATTAGTTATTAATAAGCTCAATCTATTCTACAGATAAAAAGGCGCTAAAAAGGATAGTAGAGGCTGTACAATGGAGCATGGGTCCCAACCAGATTACTAAGGTTTTTAAGTTAAATTTGAGGAAAATTATTCATCTTAAAGAAATTCAAGATTATAGTATAATATAAATAGAATTTCCTTACTATATTGCACTCCTAGATTATTATGATGATTATTACGATTCCCCTTGGTATAAAGTGCATTTCTTTTCCAAATTGGGAGAAGAAATTGAAATTAAATACGTTGAGAAAGACTCTAAGGAGATTAAAACAATTAAGAGAGATTATATTCGTGTTGATTAGTTTTAATTTGAAAATTACCCGTTCCGTGATCTATTGCTAAAATATATTTCATTTGAGAATCAGACATATGTAAATAAAGATTATCTGATAATAATTCATTAAAAAATCTAAGAATATTATGAGTAGCATGATTAAAAAAGGAAGGAATGATCAAATGCTATCACTTTAATAATAGACAAAAATGAATAATATTAAATATACAATATTGTCACATATTCCTAGAGATATACAGTATAAGATTATTTTTAAATTGCCTACATTAATCAAGGAATTTGTCTATGGTTAAATTCAATAATTTGAAGGCATTGAAGAATGAAAGACTGAAGATTTTATATATTATAGTTATTTTAATTTCATTTTTGCTTAATTTAAATAATTTTGGAAGTGATAGCTATATATATCTAGATAATGACAAACTGCAATTATCCAATAAGAAAATTTATGAGATACAATGGCTTGAAAATCCTACATTTGACTCACCTTTAGAATGTTGGAAATGTAACATTGAAGGAGATACTTCGGATGTTAATGCAACTTCGAGTCAAGGTGAAGCTAATTTTGAAGTATTGGGAGATCAAAATTCCTTTACTTTTATCGCGGATCCACCAATCGCATCTGATTGGAATGCTGTTCTTAATCCTGAGTATCCTTCGTTCCCTGATATATATGAGATCAATACACTTGGAGCTTGCGTTTCTCACTATTGGGAGGAGGGCACTGATCAATCAGTAGCAATAAATTGGGATAAAAATCTTACCATGCCAATTGATATGTCAGATTATATGATTACATCAGCGCAAATTTATGTTGTTGCTAATGGAAGTGTTGAAACATATTCTGCTGATCCACCTAATTATTCTGAAGGTGTCGATACTGCAAATGATAATTGTGATTATTTTTCCACAGGAGATTATACTCGTTTCTATGTTAAAATTTCAGATTTAGAAAAAAGTAAAGAATATGAAATTGCTCATTATCAAACTTATAATCTAGGTCAAGACTCCGACCCTGTAATTGCTTATATGAATGATACTCAACTGATCTCTGTATCTGAGGAGTCTTTGATAATATTTCTTAATTCTGTACTAAATCCAAACAGTCGTAATTTCACAATAACTATTGGAATGAGGATTTGGTGTGAAGATAATTTTCCTCAAGACAGTGATAGGTGGAATCTTTTAATCATAAAATCTGCAAATCTCACCTTTACTTATGAGAAAAAAATCGATAAATTTACATCAGTATCATGGAATCAAATAGGAAATAATATCAATGATTTGAGTAAATATGAAATCGAAATTATCGATGCACACCTTAATTTTAAATGCAAAATAGATAGTGTTTGGCCTTCTTCCTTATCTCCTAATTCTGAAATACAAATTTTAATAAATAATATGAAAATCTTAGAGACAATTAAATTCACTGATTCTAACATTTCTACATTTTTTCAAGACGCAAAACCAGGGGGATTTGACGTTAAATTATTGATTCCAGAAGAAGAAAATGTATCAGTTTCTATTCAACTTTATCTTGCAGATGAATTTATTTTAGATGAAATAATTACAATTTCAATAGATGATGCGGTTCTTGAGATTTCATATATCGAGTTTATTCCTGAGGAGGATCTCTCTACACAAGTATTTTGGATTGTTTTTTCAACATTGCTTGTAATAATTGGGATTTTAAGTGCCTTAAGTTTGAGATCTTATGTCTATATTCCACGTAAAAAGAAAAGAGAGAATTACTTAATCTTAAGAACTCAAAAGTTTAAAGATATAAGAAATATACGCGCAATTATTCTGATACATAGGGAGAGTGGGCTTCCAATTTTCTCATGTAGCTATTCTTTGGTAATGAAAGGAAAGAAGACCCTCTTTTCAGGATTCATTCAAGCAATTTCAATTATAGGTGCTGAAATTTCCTCTGAAGATCAAAAGAAAACCAAAAAAATAAAATCTACTGATAAAATTGATTATGATAAAATAATAGAACTTGATCTAAAGCAATTTTTCTGTCTTGTATTAGATGTTGATGAATTACGAACGGTTCTAATATTGAAGTCTAGATCCTCTAAAAGATTAAAACAAATTATGTTTAATTTTACTTTAGCACTATATTTAAAAATCTCAAAAAAACTCGAAAACTTTGATAATGACTTAACCGATTATCCATCAATTGTCTTACCATTTTTAGATGAGTATTTTGAATTATATTATAAGGAAAACTTCGTAACAAAACATCATGAAAATGATATTCCGAATCTTAAAAAAAAATTTAAGCTCTCTAAATTACAAATCCAAATTCTTAATGTTGTTTTTTCTATTTTAAGTGAGAAGAGAACATTTAGATTAATGGATATTTTGGAAAAATTAAGTGAAAAAAATGAAGATTTAATAATAGATGCTATAGAAACGTTAATCGAATATAAGCTAATTTTCCCGTATGATGGACAATTAAATTTGCTAAACAAATCGAAACTTATCTCAATTAAAGATTAAATAAAAATAAACTTAATTTTTGATGTTATAAGTTACTAATTAATTTAGTTACCAAAGTTATCTATAGCTAATATGTGATATATTAAATGAAATATGAAGAAATTAAAGCTAAAACCGAATATATTGTAAACAACCCTATACGACATTTTAAACCAGAAGAATTAAAAGAAATAATTGAAAGATATCATAAAAACCACTCAAAATCTAAAGAAATATATGAAAGAATGCGTAAAATTATTCCTGGTGGTGTAGAGCACAATCTAGCTTTTAATCATCCTTTTCCAATAGCAAGCAAAAGAGTATATGATTGTTTTATGGAAACTGTGGATGATATAATCATGACCGACTTTTTGATGTGTGGTGGACCGATAATACTTGGTCATCAATATCCTCCATTAATTAAAAAAGTAGTTGAGACTATTCAAGAAATAGGACCCTGTCACGGAATAACACACGAATATGAGTATTTAGCAGCAGAACAACTACAAAAACATTTCCCTTCATGTGAAATAATTAGGTGGCTGCAAACAGGTACAGAAGCTGATATGTTGGCAATTAGAATCGCAAGGATCTTTACGAATAGAAAATGGATTATTAAAATAGGTGGTAGTTATCATGGTTGGAGTGATCAGCTTACTTATGATATGCATGTTCCGGGAACTAAACTATTAGAATCCCATGGAATACCCAAACCAGTACTCAAATTTACTGATTCATGTCCACCTAATGATATTGAAGAACTCCGAAGAATGTTTAAAGAAAAGCGTAGAATTGCGGCTGTTATAATTGAACCTATGGGTGGGGAAAGTGGTGCCATGCCTACAAGACCCGGATTCAACAAGGAAGTAGAGGAACTATGTCATGAAAACAAGGCTTTAATGATATCAGACGAGGTTGTATGCGCTTTTAGATTGCATATGGGTGGAGGACAAGCATATTATGACTATACTCCTGATATTTCTGTATTTGGTAAAATAGTGGGACACGGTTTCCCTTCTGCTGCAGCAATTGGTGGACGTGCTGATGTTATGGCTATATGCGGCGCTGGCGTAACTGGAGGCAAGAGAGCTTATTCAGGAGGAACATTAGCTGCAAATCCATTAACGTGTGCAGCTGCATATTGGGCAATCAAATTTGTTGAAGAAACTAATGCTACTGAAATCGCAGGGCATGCTGCTACTCGCTTATCTTCAGGCTTAAATGAGGTATTTGTAAAGTATGATTTGCCTTGGTTTTCATATAATTTTGGTGGCACTGTACATTTTCAGACAAGCTGTGTTTTTGGTTTGAATTTGAACGATCCAAAACAATCAGGTCAAATTCCAATTCGAAAAGACTTCATGGGCGAAATGGGTGCAGCATTAGTAGATCAAAAATTAATTTCAGTCGCGGGAAGTAGGTTCTATACATGTATACTCCATACTGATGAAATCATTGATGAAACAATTCAAAAAATAGATAATATTTGCCAGAAAATCGAATGAGCTTTAAACTTTAAAAACCCATTCTCCTTTTCTCATTATAGGTTCTGTTTTTCCATCTTCTGTCATTCCATCAACATCCATTTTGTCTGATCCAATCATAAAATCAATGTGTGTCTTACTAATATTACCCCCAACTGCAGAAAATTCCTCATCAGACATATTTCCACCATTTTTCAGAGCAAATTTAAATCCTCGACCTATAGCAATATGTGATGAAGCATTTTCATCAATTAGAACATTATAAAAAAGCAATCCTGACTGTGAGATGGGCGAACTGTGAGGAACAAGAGCAATCTCACCTAATCGTCTAGCACCTTCATCTGTTTCAAGAATTTTATGTAGATATTCTTCTCCTTTTCTAGCAGTTGCTTCTATAACATGTCCCTTGGAAAAAGTTAAACTAAAATCTTTAATCATAACATCAGTAGGGAGAGGTTTTGTAGCAGTCACAACACCTTCTGTTTTATCCTTATGTGTTGTTGTAAAAACCTCCTCAGTGGGTATATTACCTACAAAATCAATACCACTTTGAGTTCTAAATCGAGCACTTCCCCAAATATGACCTTTAGGTAACCCAACTATGAGATCTGTTCCAGGAGCAACCAATTTTAGGGAATCATACCGCTTTTGATTCAAATATTTACTCCTAGCTGCGAGTTGATTGATATGATCCTCCCAGGCAGCGATTGGGTCCTTATTTTTCACTCGACATATTTCAAAAATTACAT